>JAEZZE010000470.1 GCA_023418755.1 Bacillota bacterium
CTACGAGACAGGAGTTAAGCTTCATTCTCATTCACCTCGTTCCTGATCGAAATAACGACAAAATAGGGATATCGCGTATAACGAAAAATTATGGGGCAAGGTCCCCCAAATTGCAACAGGGGCAGCCAGATTAATTCACGCAGAAAGCAGGGGGAGTACATTATGAAACATATCGTGGTGAAGCCCGGCCGGACGTTAGACGGCACCGTCTCCGTTCCGGGATCCAAGAACAGCTCGCTGGCGCTGATGGCGGCCGCTTGCTTGTCGGACGAGCCCGTAACCTTAAAGGGAATTCCGAAAATAACGGATCTCGACGTCTTCTCCCGGATCGGGGAGGACCTCGGACTCGTGATCTATCGCGACGAAGAAAATACGGTGCTGCTCGATCCGCGCGGCATTCGCTCGTCCGTCGTCGATCCGGCCCGCGCTTCCGCATTCCGTACCGCTTATTACTTTATCGGGGCGCTTCTGGCGAAGCACGGCAAAGTCAGCTTGGGGTATCCGGGAGGAGACGATTTCGTCAGCCGCCCGATCGATCAGCACGTCAAAGCGCTTATGGCGATGGGAGCCAAGTTTGTATTTCACACCGACTATTACGAGGTGGAGTGCCCCCAACTGAAGGGAGCGGATATCTACTTCGATACGATCTCTTCCGGAGCGACGATCAACGCGATGCTCGCCGCGGCGAGAGCATCGGGCAGAACGACGCTTCGCCAGGCGGCCAGAGATCCGGAGGTCGTCGATACCGCTCAATTGCTCATCAAGATGGGGGCCAAGATCAGAGGAGCGGGCAGCGACACGATTACGATCGAAGGGGTTGGCCATTTGCGCGGCTGCACGTACACGGCGATTCCCGACCGCTTGATCGCGGGGGCGTTCCTAATCGCCGCCGGCGCGACGGACGGCATCGTTACCGTGAACGACGTCATTCCCGAGCATCTCGGCTCCTGCATCGCGAAGCTGCGGGAAATAGGCATGGACGTGGAGGAGACGGATCATTCCGTTACGGCATTCGTCGGCGGAAGACTTAAACCGACGCGGGTGAGAACCGCGATGTACCCGGGATTCCCGACCGACCTCCAGCAGCCGTTGACCGCGCTCCTGACGCGCATCCCCGGCACGAGCCTGATCGCGGACCGCATCTATCCGAAACGGTATCAGCACGTTCCGCAATTGACCCGGATGGGGGCCAATATCGACGTTCGGTCCGGCGTGGCGCGAATTAGAGGCGGAGCGCCGCTGCGGGGAACGCTGGTGCACGCTTCCGACGTCCGCGCGGGCATCTGTCTGCTTATTGCCGCGTTGACCGCGGAAGGGACGACCTCGATCGCCGGCGTTCGCCATATCGAACGCGGCTATGAGAATATCGCCGCTACGTTCCGATCGCTCGGTGCGGACGTGTCGTTGCGCAATACGGAAGACGAAGGGGCTTACGGCTTTTACGCGAATTCGGGATCTTAATCAGCCGTCGGGGTTTCGTTCGATCGGTTCGATTCGCCTTGCGTCATGCTCGAAGCCGACAAGAAGGCCGTATCCGACCTTCTGCTGCTGAAGAAGAGCCTGTCCCATAAGCATTGTAAAAGATAATCGATGATGATAAAGGTGCAAGGGGGTTATACCTCCTTCCGATACCATACGCTCCTGTAATAGGGAGGGGGTAACCCGTAAAAAGGTGAATTCAGGAGCGTATGAGGCAGCTACAGGCTAAACATGACCCATAACGATTCCAAATAATTGAAAACTTAATTTATAACAAAAGTTTCATACTAGGCGTTTATTGGCTTCCGAACAGGCTTAAGTTTCATACACCCGGTATGAACAGGGCGAAACTGATAAGCACGCGGTGCGGGCTTATTGGCCTGGACTGGGCCAGGGTGCGACAGATAAGCACGCGGTGCGAGCTTATTGGTCTGAACCGGGCCCGGGTACGACGGTTAAGCACGCTGTGCGAGCTTATTGGCCTGAACTGGGGCTGGTTGTGAGAGATAAGCACGCCGTGCGGGCTTATTGGCCTGAACTGGGCTCAGGTGCGAGAGATAAGCACGCCGTGCGGGCTTATTGGTCTGAACTGGGGCCGGGTGCGACAGATAAGCACGCCGCGCGGGCCTATTGGCCTGAACTGGGCCCAGATGCGACAGATAAGCCCGCCGTGCGGGCTTATTGGCCTGAACTGGGCCCGGGTACGACGGTTAAGCACGCTGTGCGAGCTTATTGGCCTGAACTGGGTCTGGGTGCGACAGATAAGCACGCCGTGCGGGCTTATTGGCCTGAACCGGGGCCGGGTGCGACAGATAAGCACGCCGCGCGGGCTTATTGGCCTGAGCTGGGCCCAGGTGCGACAGATAAGCACGTCGTGCGGGCTTATTGGCCTCGACCGGGAATGTCTTATGAACGAGATTCGTTCCTAATGATGCATCTTCTAACCCCATCAAAACTCCCCGGTAACTTCTGGAAGCGTTGTGGGTCATGATTAGGTCTACAGGTGGTCCATACGCTTTACTTTTTATATCGATTATCTCAAGCAACTCTACCTTTCGGACAGCCTCATCGCGAGCAAACGTCATCATAATCGGAAGTCCGATCGCGTAAAAATAAAATAAAGGTCCGGAGACAACATCCATTGTCCCAAATCTGTCGCGGAATCCGCGGCTTTTTTTGTTCTTGCAGCCGGGGCCGGAGAGGGGGCGAAGATTACGAAGCTCGTCAAGCTGCTGGGTTTGGCCGTCGCTGTCTCGATCTTGAACGTCGTCGTACTGTCGCCCGGCCTGATCGGCGTCGGATTCGGCGAGAGCGCGTTGGAGACGGCGATCGGTGTAACGCTTCCGCTGGCCAGCGTCGTCGCGCTGCTGCTGGGAAGCTACGTCGTCCTTCAAAAGCCACAGCCGCAACCGCTCCTTCGGCAGCTTCAATCGCGCGAGGACTTTGCGTCTGCCTTGTCCCGATACAAGCGGATCGGGCTGCTGCAAGAGGATATCGAACTCGCGATCGAACAGCTCGATCGCGTCCGGAAGAAAAAAGACACACTGCTCGAGGTGTTGTCGCAAAGGTTTCAGCCGGGCGAGCTGAGCTATTCGAAGTTCGCTTCCGCCATCGCGGAAGTCGAGTCGCTGTTTTACCGCAACGTCAGAAGCGTCTTAAACCGGCTGCAGGCGTTCGACGAATCCGAGTTCGAGGGCCCGGGCTCCCGCAGAACCGCGCGGATACCGAGAGAACTTCTACAGATGCGGGCGGAGATGCTGAACGAGTTTCTCGGTTTCGTGAAGTATTCGGTCGGCATGAACGAGGAAATTTTGCTGAAGCTGGATCGGCTGTTGCTGGAAATTTCGCGTCTCGACGCCTTCGAACCGGGCGATATCGAGGAGATGCCCTGCATGCGGGAGATCGACGCGCTGATCAAACAGACGAGGCATTACAGATGAAGAGAGGTGGGGGAGTTGGCTAAGCCGCGAAAATTTGTTTTGGTATCCGCTATCCTGCTCGTTATCGTGTTCGCTTTGGTGTATTACGGAGTAAGCTTGACGTCCAACCTGGGAAAATCGAAGGCGGAGCTGACCGCGGAAACCGCCGGAAAACGGTTGAACAAACTGTATGCGGACATCTCCGTGTCGACGGCCGATCCGGTGAAGGGACAAATCGATCTCGATCCGGCGGACGTCGCCGAGGCGCTGCCGGACATCTCCAAGTTTCCGGTGACGGTGGACAATACGTCCGGCTTCTATATCGAAATTTTCTCTTCGACGGAGAAGTCCGGAACCGGCGTCGACGGCTGGCTGACCGAAGTCGCCTCGGAGTTCAATCGGGCGGGAATCGAGGTAAACGGGCAAGCCGCATCGGTCAAGGTGAGGAATATCGCGTCGGGGACGGCAACCGACTACATCGCGTCCGGCAAATACATACCCGACGCGTTTACCCCCTCCAACGAGTTGTGGGGCGAGATGGCGAAGGCGAGCGGCGTCAAGACGGAGTTGATCTCGAAGCGGCTGGCCGGGAACGTGCCGGGCATCGTCATCGCCAAGGCGAAGTATGACGCGCTGGTCGAGAAATACGGAGCGGTGAACGTGAAGACGGTGACGGAGGCGATCGCCGGCAACGAGTTTTCGATGGGCTACACCGACCCGTTCGCCAGCTCCACGGGCCTCAATTTTCTGCTCACGGCGCTCGATTCGTTCGACAGCTCGAACCTGCTGGGGGAGAAAGCGGTCGCCGGCTTCGAGAAGTTCCAGGCGAACGTGCCGTTCATCGCGTCGACGACGATCCAAATGCGCGACGCGGCCAAGTCCGGGATGCTGGACGGCTTCGTGCTGGAGTATCAGACCTACGTCAATGCAGCGGATTTGAAGGGCGGCTACGTGTTTACGCCTTTCGGCGTCCGGCACGACAGTCCGCTCTACGCGCTGGGCGATCTACCCCCGGAGAAGGTCGAACTCGTCAAGAGATTCGCGGAATTCGTACAGCAGGAGCAGTATCAGCGGTCGGCCGAAAAGCTGGGCTTTAACGGGCTGGAGGAGTATACGCCGGAGCTTGCCGTTCCGGACGGCGCGCTGCTCGCCGCCGCGCAGAAGCTGTGGAAGGAGAAGAAAAACGCCGGCAAGCCGATCGCGGCCGTGTTCGTGGCCGACGTATCCGGCAGCATGGACGGAGAGCCGTTGAACCGGCTGAAGGAGTCGCTGCTGAAAGGGCAGAAGTATCTCGGCCGTGACAACAGCATCGGCCTCGTCTCCTATTCGAGCGACGTCACGATTCATCTGCCGATCGGCAGGTACGACACGAACCAGCAATCGATGTTCGTCGGCGCGGTGAACAGCCTGCAGTCCGGCGGCGGGACGGCGACGTTCGACGGCATCGTCGTGGCGCTGAAGATGCTGCAAGACGAGCTGAGCGTCAATCCGAACGGCAAGCCGGTCATTTTCGTCTTGAGCGACGGGGAGACGAATGAAGGCTATTCGCTTAATGACATTAAAGAACTCGTCGAAGCGTACAAGGTGCCTATCTATACGATCGGCTACAACGCCAACATTCAGGCGCTGCAAAGCATCTCCGGCATTAACGAGGCGGCCAGCATCAATGCGGATACGGACGACGTCGTCTACAAGATCGGCAACCTGTTCAACGTGCAAATGTAACTCGAATCGGAGGAGGATTTCGATGTCATTCTCGATGGAAGTCGCCAGTCCGGAGCAGATCAAGGCGGTCATTGAACAGGAGGTAAAGCCCGTACCCGAGGAGATCGCCAAGCTGAAGCAGCTTGCGGACGCGAACGTGGCGACGATTCTGGCGCTCGACGTAGAATCGCTCGAGAAGCGTAAGGAAATCGTGCAGTCGATCGAAAGCTTCGGTCTTGGCACGATGAAGTCGTCGGCGGACAAAAACAAGCTGCTTGAAGTGTCGGTTGGCAATCTGGCGCGGACGGGAGACGAGGGCGGCCAGGTCGCCAAAGGGCTCGCCGAGCTTCATACGCAGTTGAAGGATCTGGATCCGAGCGCCGTCGACTTCGCCAAGCGCGGCGTGTTGGGGAAGCTGTTCAACCCCCTGCGGGCCTATTTCCTGAAATATCAAAAAGCCGATGGCGTCATCGCCGATATCGTCGTCTCGCTGGATAAAGGCAAAGCGACGCTCAAGAACGACAATACGACGCTGGAGTTGGAGCAGCAATCGCTGCGCGAGCTGACCAAAAAGCTGCAGAAGGAAATTCAGCTCGGAACGCTAATGGACGAATCGATCGAAGCACAGATCGAAGCGGCGCGGCAGCGGGACGAGGATCCCGACAAAGTCCGCTTCATTACCGAGGAGGTGCTGTTCCCGCTCCGCCAGCGGGTGATGGATCTTCAGCAGATGCTCGTCGTGAACCAGCAGGGGATTATGGCGATCGAGGTCGTCATCCGCAACAACAAGGAGCTCATTCGCGGCGTGGACCGGGCGAAGAACGTGACGATCTCGGCGCTGCGGATATCCGTGACGGTCGCGAGCGCCTTGTTCAATCAGAGGATCGTGCTGAAAAAGATCGAGCTGCTGAACCAAACGACGAACGAGCTGATCGCGGGCACCTCGCGCATGCTGAAGGAGCAGGGAGCGACGATCCACAAGCAGGCGCTCGAGACGAGCGTGTCGGTGGAGACGCTGAAGCAGGCGTTCACCGACGTACTGGCCGCGCTCGATTCGATCAGCGCCTACAAGCAGGAGGCGTTGCCCCGCATGCGAGACACGATCGGCCAGTTCCGCGAGCTGGCCGACCAGGGCGAACAGCAGATCCGGCGCCTGGAGAAGGGGCAGCGGCTAGGAATCTAGGCATAAAGGGGATGAGGACGTATTGGTCGGCGGGGCTGAGATTGGCATAAAGGGGATGAGGACGTATTGGTCGGCGGGGTAGGAGTTGGCAAATAGGGGATAATTGGTCGGCGGGGTAGAGGTTGGTATGCAGGGGATGAGGACGTAATAATTTGGTGAGGCAGAGGTTGAGAATATAAGTAAACGGGAATGAGTGCGTATGGCTCGGCGTGGCAGAGATCGGGGATATTATTAGCAAACAAACGAAGTAGAAGGCTGTCCAGGTCGTCGGCTGCCTTCTTTTTTGCTGAATCCGGACGTGTTCTTGTTGGAAATCGGACTTCATCTTGCTTAGCGGAAGCGTCGTTGTTTTGAAGGAATGGCAGGTAAACCCTGTCAGAAGCCGAACAGGAAAGTACGATCGTCTTGGGGGTTGTTCGGAGCAATCGAGCATTGGCTGGGCGGAGGTACTGATATTTGGTTCGATACTCGAAAAAATAGAACATCGGGAGGCTGGAAGCGCTTTAAAAACGAGAGATAATCGAAAATTTCGAGTAACGGTCGCGGGATAGCGCTTTCATTCGAGGAGATACACGAAAAATTCGTATATCGTCTATAACTGAACGAACAAATGACGGGGAGACATTCACGGAGATCAGACTTTCCGCCGTATCGTTCGGAATCATGACTTTCCACCGTATCGTTTGAAATCAAACTTTCCGCCGTATCATACCGAGATCATGACTTTCCGCTGCATCGATGATAGAATTTTCGTATCGTGCAGGTTCAAAAGTCGGATTTTCTGCACCGAGAAGATTCGTTGTCGATTTGCTCGATGCAAAGACTTCGGGATTGATTTTTTGAACCGCCTCTATCATTTGACATGGGGGAATAGGCCTTGACCCTACAGCAACTGAAGTACGTCATCGAAGTAGCTAACCGCGGCTCCATTAACGAGGCGGCCAAGCGTCTGTTTATTTCGCAGCCGAGCCTGTCCAACGCGATCAAGGATTTGGAGGAGGAGCTGCAGATCGCCATCTTCGACCGATCGAACAAAGGGATCTCGCTCTCCAAGGAGGGAGTCGAGTTCCTGAGCTACGCCCGGCAAGTCGTCGAGCAGGCCGAGCTGCTGGAGGGCCGGTATTTGAACGCGAAGCCGTCTCCTCAGCATTTCTCGGTCTCCACCCAACACTATGCGTTCGCGGTCAACGCCTTCGTCAGCCTCGTCAAGGAGTACGGACAGGAAGAATACGAGCTGACGCTGCGCGAGACGAAAACGCACGAGATCATCGAAGACGTCGGCACGCTTCGGAGCGAGATCGGTATTCTGTACGTGAACGAATTCAACGGCAAGGTCATTCATAAGCTGCTGAGAAGCGCCAACCTGCAGTTTACGAGCCTGTTCACGGCCAAACCGCACGTTTTCATCAGCATCCACAATCCCCTCGCCAAGCACGCTATCGTCACGATCGACCAGCTTCAGGAATATCCGTATTTATCGTTCGATCAGGGAGAATACAACTCCTTTCATTTTGCCGAGGAGATATTGAGCACGCTGTCCCGTAAAAAAAGCATTCGCGTCAGCGACCGTGCGACGCTGTTCAACCTGCTGATCGGTTTGAACGGTTACACGATTTCGACGGGGGTGTTGAGCAAGGATCTGAACGGCAATGAGATTATCCCCGTTCCGCTCGACTGTAACGAATCGATCAACGTCGGATGGATCTCTCACCGCAACGTGGCGCTCTCCAAGCTTGGAACGGCCTACATCGAGGCGTTGGAACGGGCGATAGGCCTTTGACCGGGAACGCGGACTCCGGCGCGAAAAATTAGGGGTAGGCATGGGCGACAGACCCGAAAGATACGAATAGTTTGAACGGCAGGAGCGAAAGATGCCTATCGAAACGTACATGCCGGAACGGGAGATCCGAGTCGGGACTAAAATCATGGCTTGATGGCCAGGAACGGAAAAATCGACTCGAAAGTTACGATAAGCGAAGGACAAAGGTCATTTACGGCGCATGATATAGCTAAAGGCTATAACCAGGTATAGGATAAGCGAGTTACACTATACCCGGAAATCCGTGGTATCTTCTTCGTAACAACTTGTATAGGAGTGTTACGAAATGGCGCAGAGCAGTATTTTGGGCTACCCGCGGATCGGCGCGGACCGGGAATGGAAAAAAGCGCTGGAGGCGTTCTGGGCGGGCAAGCTCGAGGAGGCGGAATTTCAAGCCAAGCTGCAAGAGATCCGCTTGACCCATCTGAAGAAACAGAAGATCAACGGGATCGACCTGATTCCGGTTAACGACTTCAGCTATTACGATCATGTGCTGGATACGGCGACGATGTTCGGCATCGTTCCGAAGCGGTTCGAGTACGAGGGCGGCGCGGTTCCGCTGTCCGTCTACTACGGCATCGCCCGGGGCACGAAGGAAGCGGCGGCCAGCGAGATGACGAAATGGTTCAACACGAACTATCACTATATCGTACCGGAGCTGGACGGAGCCAAGCCGTCGGTCACCGAAAACAAGCCGCTGAAGGCTTATCGCGAGGCGAGGGAGAAGCTCGGCATCGATGGCAAGCCGGTGCTGCTCGGGCCGCTTACTTTCCTCAAGCTGTCCAAGGGCTATGACAAATCGGAGACCGACGTCTGGCTCGATCGCCTTATTCCGTTGTACGTTCAAGTTTTGCGTGAGCTTGCGATCGAAGGCGTACGCTGGGTACAGATCGACGAGCCGATCGTCGTGACGAACATCGGCGGCGACGACGTTCGGCGCCTGAAGGCGATCTACGATACGTTCGCGGCCGCCGTGCCGCAATTGAACATTCTGCTGCAAACGTATTTCGAATCGGCCGAGCATTATGCCGACATCGTGGCTCTGCCCGTCAGAGGAATCGGACTGGATTTCGTTCACGGGCTGTCGGGCAACTTGACCGCCGTTCGCGAGCACGGCTTTCCGGCGGACAAGGTGCTGGGCGCGGGCGTAATCGACGGACGCGGCATCTGGAAAGCATCGCTCGGCGAGAAGCTGGACGTGCTGGAGCAGCTCGGGCAATACGTCTCTTCCGACCGGCTGATCGTGCAGTCGGCGTGCAGCCTGCTTCACGTCCCGGTTACGGTAGCCGCCGAGACGAAGCTGGCGCCCGAGCTGAAAGGAGCGCTCGCGTTCGCGGACGAGAAGCTGGAGGAAATCGCGCTGCTGACGAAGGCCGTAACCGAGGGCCGTGCGGCGATCGCGTCAGCGTTGGAGAGCAGCGAACGAGCCGTTGAAGCTTTGAGGCAATCGGCCGAGCGCAATCGCGCCGACGTGCAGCAGGCCGTGGCCAAACTGAGCGCGCAGGAGCCCGTACGCAGCCGGCCATTCTCCGAGCGTCGGATCGCGCAGCAGAACAAATGGCAGCTGCCGATTTTTCCGACGACGACGATCGGAAGCTTCCCGCAGTCGGCGGAGGTGCGCAAAGCCCGCCAGCTCTGGCGCAAGGGCGAATGGGACGGAGCGCGTTACGCTGCCTTTATCCGCGAGCAAATCGACCTGTGGATCAAGCTGCAGGAGGAGATCGGATTGGACGTGCTCGTGCACGGCGAGTTCGAGCGCACGGACATGGTCGAATTTTTCGGGGAGAAGCTGGCCGGATTCGTCTTTACGCAGAACGGATGGGTGCAATCTTACGGCTCCCGCTGCGTGAAGCCTCCGGTCATCTACGGAGACGTCGCGTTCGAACAGGAGATGACCGTCGAGGAGACGAAATACGCGCAATCGCAGACGTCGCGTCCCGTCAAAGGCATGCTGACCGGACCGATCACGATCATGAACTGGTCGTTCGTCCGAGACGACATTCCGCGCGAGCGGATCGCTTATCAGCTTGCTTATGCGCTCAGACAAGAAGTGGAGGCGCTGGAGCGGGCGGGCATCGGCATGATTCAAGTCGACGAACCGGCCGTGCGCGAAGGACTTCCGCTGAAGGAGAAGGATCAGGCGGACTACTTGGCCTGGGCCGTCAAAGCGTTCCGCATGACGACGTGCACGGTGCGGGAAGCGACGCAAATCCATACGCATATGTGCTACTGCGAGTTCCACGACATGATCGGCTCGATCGAGTCGATGGACGCGGACGTGATCTCGATCGAGACGTCGCGCAGCCATGGCGAGTTGATTCACAGCTTCGAGGAGAACACCTACAAGCTCGGCATCGGCCTGGGCGTCTACGACATCCACAGCCCTCGCGTGCCGGGAGTGGAAGAGATGAGCGGCATGATCGACCGCGCTCTGCGCGTGCTCGACCCGCAGCTGTTCTGGATCAATCCCGACTGCGGCCTGAAGACGCGCGGCCAGGAGGAGACCGTGGCCTCGCTGCGCAACATGGTCGAAGCGACGCGGATCGCCCGAGAGAAATACGCCTGATCATCCCGGTCCCACCTGAAGGACATCGCAATCCGCCCGCGCTTTCCGCGCGGGCTTTCTTTATGGTTATTGCCGGACAATAAAACGAATCCTTGAACGCTAAGACAATCGGCTCGTCTCCGAATCGGAGAGAGCCGATATTTGTTTAGAAGCGAAAGGGAACGATTCGGCATGGACCGTTGTCTAATAGGTTGGAGGTGAGGGAATGGACTCTCAGGTCGAGCTGCAATATTTGACGCGCAAGATGACGTTGGACGAGACGGAGCTGTACGATCTGATGACCGCGTACGGCGACGACGTCAGGCGATATGCTTACGCGATAACGAAAAACCGGGAGCAGGCCAAGGACATCGCGCAGGAAGCGTTTCTCAAAGCCTATCGCAGCTTCGGGACGTTCAAGGGCCGATCCTCTCTTAAAACTTGGCTGTTCTCGATAACGAGAAACGAGGCGATCAACGAGATGAAGTCGAGCTATATGCGCCGCATCGTGCTGTTCGAGTGGGTGAAGCCGCGAGGCACCGGAGAATCGGCCGAGACGGCGTATCTGGAAGAGCAGTCCGCGCGCGAAATCCGGGAAGCGCTGATGAGCCTGTCGGGCAAGCTTCGCGAGGTGCTGCTGCTCTCGCTGGAGCACGGGCTGACGATGCCCGAGATCGCCGAGGTGCTGAACGTGTCCGAAGGTACGGTCAAGTCCCGATTGCACCGCGCGCGTCAAGCGATGAACCGGAAATGGAAGGAGACGGAGGAACGATGACGGAAAATTCTTTGCCTTGGGAGGAGCGGGTCAAACAGGGACTGTTCCGGGAGGAAAGATTTACGGACGAGATGAAAAACGCTGTGCTGCAAGCAGCGGATCGACGTTCGCGATGGCGGTACGGGAAAGGGATCGGTCTCTTCGGGGCGCTAGCGTTCTGCGCGGCCGCGTTCCTGATGCTGTCCAATCTAACCGGAGGCGGCGGTTCCTACCGCACGGCCGGAGAGACGGGGGAGCGGATTCCGCTGGCGTTCAAGCCGCTGGAGGCTCGGATACTGCAGAAGGGAGAGACGATTTATGGGGGAGATCCCGGTATTTTGCCCGGTCTGTCCAACACCCATAGCCCCCTGGTGAACACGGGCTACGCCGAGCAGATTTCCTTGTCCGACATCAATTTGATCGAGAAGAAAGAGGTTCCGGGCTTCGGAACGGCGTTTCTCTATACGGTAAAAGAAGGGACCGCGCTGAAAGATTCGACTGTGACGAAGCACGAGTCTCTGGGTTTGGCGATCGACGGCGTTTCTCCCGAAGGCACGCTCTACCATTACGGTACAGGGCATATGTACGGACTTCAGATGACCATGACGCGCCTGTTCGGTCAAGAAGCGCTGAAGTTCAACCAGCCCCTCTGCCGAACAGACGGCGAAGGATGCGCCTTGTACGCGAAGAAGGATGCCGAAGGGCTGTCCACCTTTGCGACCTTCAGTTCGCTTACTTACGAGAGGGATCTGGACGGCGACGGCCTGGAGGAAGCGATCGTCGTCACGTATAAGCAAAATCAAATCTACGTTTTCAAAGAAGACGAGGGGCGGCTCCTATGGGCAAGCGTAAGGGACGCGCTGGGAGCGGGCGCCGAAGATTCGATCTCGTACGACGAGCTTCGCGGAACGTTCGAATTGCATGGAAGGGAGACGGACGGAGCCGTGTTCATAAAAACGTATGGCTACGGGGAGGACAACCGGCTTGTCGAAGTAGTAAAATAAGATGTCGGCGGGGGCTGTCCCATAAGTCAGGTCGTACAAGAGGATCGATGCGACTTGCATCATTCCATCGATCATCGTTCGGTACGACTCTTTGTACTTATGGGACAACCCCTTTGCATGTCGGCGTTGCCGAACGGTTATGTCCTAGACTAGGAAGGGGCATAACAATGGACGGAAAACGACATCAAGACGAGCGGAGACGACCTGAGTATGGAGCACTTTACGACAAACCGATGGGATAAAGCGATGTGGGCGGAAGCGGACGTCATCTACCGGGAGGCGTTCCCCGAACATGGGCGGAAGAGCGAAGCGATCGTTAGACGCATGTTCGAGCGCGACCTCTGCACGCTGCATGTGTGGCGCATTCGGGATGAAGCCGCGGCGATGGCGCTGACGGCTTTCGATGACCGCGCTAGCTTGCTTATCGTCGACTACATAGCCGTACGTCAATCGCGTCAAGGTCAAGGAATCGGCCGGAGCTGCGTCTTGGAGCTGCGGGATTGGGTCGCCGGGGAGAAGCCCGGATGCCGCGGCATCGTCATCGAAGTCGAAGCGGAAGAGACGGAGGGCAACGCGAGACGCATCCGGTTCTGGGAGAGCGCGGGATTCCGGCTGACCGAGTACGTGCATGTCTACGTTTGGGTTCCCGAGACCTATCGGGCGATGGCGCTCGGTTTCGACGCGGCCCAGCCGCTTACGGACGACGGAAGGGAGCTGTTCAAGGCCATAACCCGTTACCATGAGCGCGCTTACCGCAAAACGAAGGGCGGCGGCAGTAAAGTTTGATTATAGCCGTTTATTCTCTTTTGTCCGTCTCCGATCGGCCGTACAATAGAGATGTCGGGCCCGACGAATTCGCGGGAAAGGAGCTGATCGAGTTGATCTACCATCCTGAGGTGGTCTCCGTTTAGACGGAGATCGCCGATTAGGGAGGAGGCCGCAAGGCCTCCTTTTTCAACATATGCAACGAGTTGTCGCGCGGCATGCCGATAGGAGCGGAGCGGAAGTTATAGCTTGTAGGACAGGGCGGATTTCAATATACTGGAAATACGAACATTTCGTTCGTCGGGCATATGGTCCGGCAATCGTCATTCTAAAAAAGGGAGGAGAAACGAAAACATGGTTAAGGCATATGCGGAGAAAATCTTATCCATTATCGGGGCGTTAGAATTAAAGGAGGGCCAACTTGATCTACAAAAACGGGAGAGATGTGCTTCCCCCTAGCTTGCTTCGGGAGCTGCAGAACTATGCGGGCGGCGAACTGATCTATATCCCCAAGCCGAACGAGCGTCGGGCGCGTTGGGGAGAGGTCAGCGGAACGAGGAAGCTGCTTGCGGAGCGCAACAAGGAAATTTGCCGTCTTCATTCGGACGGAATGACGGTCTCCGAGCTCGTGGCCAGATTCCATCTGTCCGGGGACAGCATTCGCAAAATCATCGTGAAATCATAAAACGAGATGACTTATGCCCGCGTTGATCGCGGGCTTTCGACTTGCAGGGCAAAGAAAAAATAGCTTTACCTGCGAGGCGATTTTTGATAATATAGTCGCAATAACAAATGCGATGAAGAGAAGAGTAGGTAAAGCCATTCTTTCGCAGAGAGCTCCGTAAGCTGGGAAGGAGTAAAGAATGCTTTATTGAAAAAAGACTCCGAGCAGCACGCCGGAACCTCGCTTGCGAGGGGGTGGCGCGACAGGCGCTCCTGTTACAGAGCTAGAGTATAAGCATTGCCTGGCAATGCCGTACTTGAAGAGGCGGATATGGCGACATATCGGCGAATCCGGGGTGGTACCGCGAGCACATGATCTCGTCCCTAAGGCTGACGTCTTGGGGGTGGGATTTTTTTGTTGGGACGCGGCGCCGGAGCAGACGGACACCAATTCGTCCGGTTTGAATAGGTATTAGGTATAAGGTTCCGTAAAATACGCGATGGGGAAGGACTGGAATAAGCGATGTCAAATAAATTGAAGGTCGGTATTGTCGGAGGAACGGGGATGGTCGGACAAAGGTTCGTTCAGCTGCTGGATGAACACCCTTGGTTCGAAGTGACATCGATCGCGGCGAGCGCGAGCTCCGCGGGCAAGACGTACGAGCAATCCGTGCAAAACAGATGGAAGCTGGCCGGCCCGATTCCGGATGCGGTGAAAAATATCGTCGTTCTCGACGCTTCCAAGGTGGAAGAAGTCGCTTCGCAGGTCGACTTTATTTTCTGCGCCGTCGACATGAAGAAGAACGAAATTCAGGCGCTCGAGGAAGCGTACGCCAAGACGGGGACGCCGGTCGTCTCCAACAACTCGGCGCACCGCTGGACGCCGGACGTTCCGATGGTCATTCCGGAGATCAATCCGGGGCATCTGGACGTGATCGCCGCGCAGCGCAAGCGGCTCGGCACCGAGACCGGCTTCATCGCCGTGAAGCCGAACTGCTCGATCCAGAGCTATGTGCCGATGCTGCACGCCTTGCAGGAATTCAAGCCGACGAAAGTCGTCGCTTCGACGTATCAGGCAATCTCCGGCGCGGGCAAAAACTTTACGGATTGGCCGGAAATGCTCGACAATGTCATTCCTTATATCGGCGGAGAGGAAGAGAAGAGCGAACAGGAACCGCTGCGCATCTGGGGCAGCGTCCAAGACGGACAGATCGTGAAGGCGAGCGCGCCGCTCATTACGACGCAGTGCATCCGCGTTCCGGTAACGGACGGCCACTTGGCGACCGTATTCGTATCGTTCGAGAGCAAGCCGGAGAAGGAAGAGATTTTGCGCCGCTGGCGCGAGTTCCAGGGGCGTCCGCAGCAGCTTGGTCTGCCTAGCGCGCCGAAGCAGTTTATTACGTATTTCGAAGAGGAGAACAGACCGCAGACGAACCTGGATCGCGACATCGAACGCGGCATGGGCGTATCCGCAGGACGCCTGCGCGAAGACTCGCTGTACGACTACAAATTCGTCGGACTGTCGCATAACACGCTGCGTGGCGCCGCTGGCGGAGCGGTGTTGATCGCAGAGCTGCTTAAAGCGGAAGGCTATATACAAGCGAAGTAAGCCATGCGTCAAGCAAAAACGCCTTCGGCGTCCTTGTGCCAATGAAACGCGTTTATTGTCGGAGTCGATTCGGAAAAGGATAGCGGACTTAATCCTATCCGAATCGTAAAAAGGGGCAGTTCCCTAGGTCGGATCGGACCATGGGAGCTGCCCCTTGTTTTCAGGTTATAGAAATAAGAGAAATAAAATGCCTGCGGCGAAGCAGTAATAAGAGAAGTATTTCAAATTTCCTCTGGCCATAATGCCCATAAACCATCTCATGGAGAAATAAGTGACGACCAGCGTAGTCAGGAAGGCGATGAGATAGGGAATCGCCAACTGCGAGCGATTCGGATCGCCGGCGATATCGGACGCGCCCAGAACGATGCCGCCTATACTAATAGGAATGTATAGCATAAAAGAAAATTTCAGCGCCGTCTCTTGCTTCATCCCGACCGCGATCGACGTAATGACGGTCGCTCCCGAGCGGCTGATGCCGGGGATTAGCGCGACGGCCTGGGCCAGGCCGACGAGAAGCGCGTCCTTGACCGACAGGTCCCCGTCCTGCTTGCGGCCGCGAAGATTGCGAATGAGCCACAGCGCGATACCCGTCAAGAGCAATCCGATCGATACGGTATGCACCGAAGAGAAAATCTCCTCGATCCGATCCTTGAACAGCGCGGCGATGACGGCGGCAGGCACCGTTCCGATGACGATATACAGACAAAACAGAAAGTCCGGCTTAAATTCCGCCTTGCGGGTGAGAAGAAAGCGGTAGGCTCCCGACACCAGTTTGACGATTTCTTGGCGGAAAATAAAACAGATGGCGATCAATGATGCCGTGTTCGTCAAAATTTCGAAGCTCAGACCGTTTTGCTTCAAGCCGAGCAGCTTCTGAGCAATGATCAGGTGACCGCTCGACGAGACCGGAATCGGTTCCGTCGCGCCCTGGACGACGCCCAGAAACAAATACTTCAGCCATAATACGAGTTGTTCCATTCTCCCTCCGGATTCCCTCCTTTTAGAGGTTGTTCAAAAAGCCCGCTTTTGATCACGAAGCGACTCGCTGGAGCGGATTCGACGTCGAATCTTGAATTCAGCCGGTTCTTCCGGTACTCATGTAGGTTCTCCTACACTCCGTTCCTCATCACCGGTCTTCATCCAACCTTCTCGGTGCTGAAAACCGGACTTTTGAACATTTTAGTATTGTTACATCGTACCGCAAACGATCCCGCATTGACAACTCCTCTGAACGGACATCATCGAACCATCTCCATGAACCGGGTAGCCGCGCTGGATAGCGGCATGTTGCGCTTGGTCATGATCCCCACGTGGGAGGGAGGGATCGTGATATCCAGCTCGATCTCGAACAACGAGCCTTCCTCGAG
>JAEZZE010000475.1 GCA_023418755.1 Bacillota bacterium
GAAGCGGAGTGCCGGCACGCGACGCTGGACAGCGTCGCCCGCCGCGTCTTCGTGACGCCGACGTACTTGAGCATGCTCTTCCGGGTGAATACCGGACGGACCTTCATCGAGCAGCTCACGGACATCCGGATCAACAAAGCGAAGGAAATGCTGCGAGGAACCTGCCTGAAAAACTATGAAGTAGCGGAAAAAGTCGGCTACCGCGATTCCCGCTACTTCAGTCAAATCTTCAAGAAGAAGGTCGGCTTGTCCCCGAGCGAATACCGGGAATCCGTCACGGGCTAGAGCCGCACCTCGTGGGAAGGTCCTTCGTCCTCCCTCCGCTTCGCGTCCTCCAGCTCCCGATCCCAGCTCAAATGGCGATACTCGGCGGCCGCTTCGTCGGTCCGGAACCATTGATGGAAGTCGTTCCACAACGACAGCGGCCAGCTCGAATCGATCTGGGCCGTCGAGTATACGCCTTCGCGCAGCCGGACGAATCCGAATATGTCGCGTACCTGCGATTTCTCCGCGTTGACGACGACGAGCTCCGCCAGATGCGGCGGAACGAAGATGACGCCGGCGGGCGTGCCGAGCACGACGTCGCCGGGCAGGCAGATCGCGCGCCCGATCCGCGTCGGCGTATTCATGCCGACCATCGTCACGTCCGCGATCGCGGTCGGATCGCTTCCGCGATAGAAGACGTTGATGTCTTCGATCTGAACGACCTGCTGGTTGTCGCGGATGCCGCCCCAGATGACCGCGCCGCCGCGCTTCGTCCGCGTAGAGATCGCCGTCCCCAGATTGCCTCCGATGTACGTGCCCTTGAAGATCTTGTCGAACATATCGACGACGACGACATCGTCTTCCTCCAATTGATCGATCACCCACTGATTGAAAAAGCCCCTTCTGCCCTCCTGCTCGTGCCCGTAACGAAGCAGCGTCTCATGGAGATCGGGGCGGCTCGGCACCATGACGGCCGTGACCGCGCGGCCGACCGTCACCCGGTCGGGGTGAACGATTTTGAAGTCCCCTTCGAACTGAAATTGATAGCCGTGATGCCACAGCGGCCCCCAAGCTTCCTCCAGCGTAATCTTCCGCATTCTCCGCAAGATGTCGGCCGGCACCTTCGGCCGGCCGTTCGGAAAACGCTCTCCTTCCCATAAAGGCGTAATCTGCCGGATATCCTCCGCATGATCGAATCTCATTCGAATCACCGCTCCTTCTTGGTCTGATGGTCCATCTCCCCGCCACCTTCATTATTGAGGCTCGCGAAGACGTTGTATAGGCCGTGAACTTAAGCATTTCCGGCCGCGCATCGTAAATTTTTCGCACCTTGCGCATGAGGCGAAAACAAAAACTTGATTTTCTCACCCTGCCCGCCGAATTTATTCACCTGTTCGACTGTAAGCGTTTCCGTATATAGTTGTGATCAACAAACGATGGAAAGGAGGCGCGAGGTGCGAAGCAAGCCGCTGAATTCTACGCAATTGGCCGGTTATATCTTCATCTCGCCCTGGCTGATCGGGTTTCTGGTGCTGACCTTGTGGCCGATCGGACAGTCGTTCTATCTGGCTTTCACCGATTATTCGCTGCTGTCCGATCCGGTGTGGACCGGGACGGCCAATTATAAGCGGATTTTCATGGAAGACGACACGTTCGTCAAATCGCTGACGGTGACGTTCACCTACGTCGCGGTGTCGGTTCCGCTAAGACTCGTCTTCTCCTTGATGGTCGCCATGCTGCTGGTCCGAAGCTTGCGCGGCATGAATTTCTACCGGACGGCGATTTACTTTCCTTCCCTGATCGGAGGCAGCATCGCCGTATCCGTCCTGTGGCGGAACATCTTCGGCGTCGACGGGTTCATCAACGTCATCCTGTCCTGGTTCGGGATTGCCGGCAGGGGCTGGATCTCCCACCCGGATACGGCGCTGTGGACGCTGATCGTGCTTAACGTTTGGCAATTCGGGTCGATGATGGTCATCTTCCTGGCCGGGTTGAAGCAGATTCCGCAGGAGCTTTACGAAGCGGCGTCGGTGGACGGCGCGCGCAAGACGCAACGTTTTTTCCGGATTACGCTGCCGATGCTCTCCCCCGTCATCCTGTTCAACATCATTCTCGGGGTGATCAACGCCTTCCAAATGTTCACGCCTGCCTATATCGTGACGCCGAGACCGGGCGGGCCGATGCAATCGACCTATATGTACGCGGTGTTTCTGTACGAGAAGGCGTTCAAGCATTTCCAAATGGGTTACGCTTCGGCGCTGGCCTGGGTGCTGCTCGTCATCGTCGCCGCGCTGACGGCGCTCAACTTCTACGCCTCCCGCTACTGGGTGTTCTATGAATCCGACGCGGAACAAGGGAGGCGGTAACGATGGCGATATGGAGCAAGAAAATCGGCCCCCAGCTGCTCCTGATCGTTTTCTCTCTGTTCATGCTGTATCCGGTGTTCTGGTGGTTGGGCGCATCTCTGAAGACGGTGCAGGAAATGACCCAGCCGACGATCTGGCCCCGGACGCCGATCTGGGACAATTATATCGAAGGCTGGAAGTTCTCCGAGAAATTCTCGTTCGGTCACTTCTTCCTCAACACCTTGCTCATGGAAGTGGCGAACGTGTTCGGCGGCGTCCTTACCGCGGCGCTCGTCGCCTTCGGCTTCGCGCGGCTCTCGTTCATGCTTCGCGGCATGTGGTTCTCCATCCTGCTGATGACGCTGATGCTGCCGACCCAGGTGACGATCGTGCCGCAATATATCTTGTTCAACAAATTCGGTTTTACGGATAGCTACGTTCCGCTTATTCTGCCGCATTTTTTGGGGAACGGCGCCTTCTTCATCTTCCTGCTCGTGCAATTCATTCGCGGAATTCCGCGGGATTTGGACGAAGCGGCGAAGATCGACGGCGCCTCGGTGTACGGCATATTCGGCCGGATTATCTTCCCCTTGCTCAAGCCGTCGCTCGTTACGGTCGGGATCTTCACCTTCATCTGGAGCTGGGACGATTTCTTCGGGCAAGTGTTATATCTCAGCTCCGTTGAGAAATTCACGGTGTCGCTGGCGCTGCGCTCGTTCATCGACCAGTTCGAAATCCAGTGGGGCTACCTGCTGGCCATGTCGCTGGTCTCGGTTCTTCCGTCTACGGTTATATTCTTCCTCGCGCAGAAACATTTCGTCGAGGGGATTGCAACAACCGGCCTGAAAGGCTGATCTAGCAACATCACTACGGGTTCAAAGGAAGGGGAACGAAAAGATGAAAAGGAATCGTACAAGATTCACCGCTCTCGCGGCCGTCTCGCTGGCCCTCATGCTGGCCCTGTCGGCGTGCGGCGGCGGCAAGAACAACGGCAGCGGCTCCGCGGCGCCGTCGTCAAGCGCGCCCGCCGGCTCGTCTTCGTCGGAAAAATCGGGCGGGGCCGTCAAGCTGTCCATCATGTGGTGGGGAGCCGACGAGCGTCACCAGGCGACGCTTGCCGCGCTCGACGCTTACACGAAGCAGAATGCCAACGTCACGTTCACGCCCGAATATTTAGCCTGGGACGCTTTCTGGGACAAACTGCCGACGCTTGCGGCTTCCAAGACCGTCACCGACGTGCTGCAGATGGATGCCGCGTACATCTCGGAATATGTGGCCAAAGGCGTGCTGGAAGATTTGACGGACATCGATCTGTCGGGCATCGTCGATCCCGCGGTCGTCGAAAATCTGAAAATCGGCGGCAAGCTGTACGGCATTCCGCTCAGCCAGAACGCGCAGGGCGTCGCGTTCAACAAGCCGGATCTGGAAGCGGCGGGCGTCTCGCTGCCGCAGAAAAACTGGACGTGGGACGATTACTTCGCCTTCGCCCGCGAAGCGAAGAGCAAGCTGCCGGACGGCAAATACGGCATCAGCGACACCTCCAATGCCTGGGACTGGTACAACTGGTATCAGACCGGCAACGGGGAGAAACCGCTGATGAGCAGCGACGGCAAGACGTTCACGCTGAACAAGGATCTGTTCATGAAATATCACAACGAACTCGCGAGCTTGCGCAAAGAGAAGGCCGTTCCGCCTCCGGACCAAGTGCTGGCGTTCAAGGAGAACGATCCGACCGCCGACCCGATGGCCTCCGGGGTCGTCATGACCCGCGGCGCGACGACCGGCTCCGTATCCGCATTGGAAACGCTGATGCCCGGCAAGGTGGACGTCGTTAACATTCCGAACGGACCGAACGGCGGCGGCTGGGCGCAATCCACGATCTTCCTGGCGGTAAGCGCCGATTCCAAGCACAAAGACGAAGCGAAGAAATTCGTCAAGTGGTTCATCTCCGATCCGGAAGCGGGCAAAGCGCTCGGACTGACGCGCGGCATTCCGATCAGCCCGGAAATCTACAAATCTCTTGAAGCCGACTTGCAGCCGAAGGAGAAGCTCGGCAAGAAAGTGTACGACGTCTCCGTAGAGAAGGCGCTGCCGTTCTATTCGATCGCGGCCGGCTACACGGAATGGGTCGACGCGTACAAATCCACGATGGAAGCGGTCATGTTCGACCAGACGACGATTGAAGCCGCGTACGAGAAGTTGAACAAGCTGGGGCAGGATATCGCGGCGAAGAACAATTAAGAAATAAGCCGATTGCCGGTTCGGGAGCGGAGCCGCGGCGTCCATTGCGACGCCGCGGGCTCCGCTGTCCTGTATGGACCAACGGCGGACAAAGGAGACCGGACGATGCAATTAGCCGAATTTTTCTCTTCGCAGCCCGACCGGCTGTGGGCGCTGGCCAAGCAGATGGGAGTCGATTACGCGGTCGGACCGCTTCCTTGGGAGACGCGGGGCGAACAGCCGTGGGACCTGATGCCGCTTATTCGGATGAAGCAGCGCTATGCCGACCACGGTCTTAACCTGGCCGTTATCGAGAGCATGCCGCCGTCCAACCGGATCAAGCTCGGGCTGCCCGGCCGCGAGGAAGAGATCGAGACGATCCAGAAGCTGATCGTCAACATGGGCGCGGCGGGCATACCGGTGCTGTGCTACAACTTCATGGCGCAGATGGGCTGGTTCCGCACGTCGACGACGACGCGCACCCGCGGAGGAGCGCTCGTCTCCAGCTACGATCATTCCCTGATGGCCGGCGCTCCCCTCACCGAAGCCGGCGTCGTCGGCGAAACGCAGCTCTGGGAGAACCTGCACGCGTTCCTGGAACAGATCGTGCCGGTAGCGGAGCAGGCCGGCGTCAAGCTGGCGCTGCATCCGGACGACCCGCCGATCTCTCCGATCCGCGGAGTGTCCCGAATATTGCGGGACGCGGACAGCCTGGAGCGGGCGATCAACCTCGTTCCGAGCGCCAGCAGCGGGATTACGCTGTGTCAAGGCACGTTGGCGACGGCCGGGGAATCCATCCCGGCGGTTATCCGCCGGTTCGCGGGCACGGAGAAGCTAATCTTCGTCCATTTTCGAGATGTGCGGGGGACGGCGGACAAGTTCGCGGAGACGTTCCACGACGACGGCATGACCGATATGTACGAAGCGATGAAAACGTACGTTGAAGTCGGTTATTCTGGCCCGGCCCGGCCGGACCACGTGCCGACGATGGAAGGCGAGGACAACGCGAATCCGGGCTACGAGCTGCTGGGCCGCTTGTTCGGCGTCGGGTACATCAAGGGCCTGATGGAAGCGGCCGGCAAAGAGCGGACCGTCGGCTGAACCGATTATGGACCGGCCCTATTGTGAGAACAATCGGATATTCGTATGATGAAGGAAGAAAACGTCTTCGAGAAGGAGGGCGAACGGATGGGAATTGCGCGCACGATGGCCGGAGGCCTGCTGCTCGCGGGACTGACCGTCCTGCTGGCGACCGGCTGCGGCAAGCCGCTGCACGCCGATCTTGCCGCGCCGGCGGATGAGGCCGCCAGGGTACAGGTCAAGCTGACCATCTGGCACAACTGGGTCGGCCAGGACGGCAAAGCGATCGCCATGCGCGAGATTCTGAACGAATTCCGCGCCGCCCATCCGGACGTGCGCCTTACGGATGAAGGCATGCCGACGGACGCCTTCAGATCCCGAATCCGCACGGCGGCCGCGGCGGACGAACTGCCGGACTTGTTCGTGCTGTTTCCGGGCACGATGACCAAGGAGCTCGTCGCCGCGGATCTGATCCAGCCGATCGACGACTTTCTGGACGGGAAGCCGGATTGGCGGAGCGGATTCCCTCCGGACAGGCTGGACGGCTACAGGGTGGACGACTACGTATACGCGGTGCCGATGAATCTGGCGCCGACCTCCCTGATTTATTACAATCAGGACATTTTCGACCGTTACGGCGTCAAGCCGCCGTCCACCTGGGAGGAATGGATGGAAGCGATCCGGACGTTCAAGCAGGGCGGCGTCATTCCGATCGCCTTGGGCAACAAGGCCAACTGGCTCGTGCAATCGACCCTCTTCAGCACGCTCGCGGACCGGATCACCGGGTCGGACTGGTTACTGAGCGCGGTCCGGCAGGACGGAGCCAAGTTCACCGACCCGGTCTTTCTCGACGCCTTGGAGCAGCTTCGGCTGTTGGCGCAGGCCGAGCCTTTCCAGGAGGGGTACAGGGGCATCGACGAAAACCAAATGGCGCAAATTTATTTCGACGGCAAGGCGGCCATGTTCATCAACGGAGGGTGGGCCACCTCCAATATCGTGCAGAACGCGCCGCCGGAAGTGCTCGACCATACGCATATTACGATCATCCCGCCGATTGAGGGAGGCAAGGGCGATCCGCGCGCGATTTCCGGCGTCGTGGGCACGGGGCTGGGCGTGAACAAGCAACTGGAGGGCATTCGGCTGCAGGCGGCTATGGAGCTGTTCTACGCGCTGGCCGGGCCGGAGGGACAGAGGGCGACGCTGGACAGCAGCACGCTCGTCAGCTTCCGGATCGATCCGGATCCGGATAAGGCCCATCCGTTGTTCCTCGAGCTGTACGACTTGATGCAGCGCACGAAGCTGAGCCCGGTATACGATGCCGAGCTGAGCGCGGAAGCGACGATCGCCGTCAACGAAGGGCTGCAGGACCTGCTGCTCGGCGGCGACATAAAGGCCATTGCCGAACGGATTCAGGAAGCGCAAGCCGCGGCGGTCGGCCAAGGGCTGCCATGAGAGCTTTCCGGCAATGGCTCGGCTCGTCGCTCCGGCGCAAGCTCTCGATCATCATGCTCGTCTCCACGCTCGTTCCGCTCTTGTCGCTCGGCATTTTTACCTATTTCATTTCTTCCAATATTACGAAAGAGAAAAGCGACCAGGCCGGAATCGACTCGCTACGGCGCATGAACGCTTACTTGCGCTTTATCGTCAGCGATCTCGAGAACATCTCCATGTCGTTGATCGGGCAGGGAGATATCCAGCGGTACTTGCGGGGATCGGACAGTCCGGATTCTCTGCGCACGCAAATTCTCGCCTTCATCACCAATCTGTCCAGCTACAAGCCCTATATTTCCAACATTACGATCTATCCGGCCTCCATGGACGATTACTTGTCCACCGCGACGATCTACCGTTCGGACCTGAACCGGCAGGTCAACATCGCCAGCGTACGGGAGAAAACGTGGACGGGCATCTATTCGGTGTTCGACTATGCGGGGACCCACGACGTCTTCACCTTCGTGCGGCCGATCCGCAGCGTGTACGCCTACAAATCGACGATGGGATGGCTGGCGATCAGCCTGGACGAGAACGCGCTGGCCCGCTATTGGGCGGAACTGAATCCGGGCGAGGGCCGCGGACAGGTAGCTTTGCTGAACGAGGCCGGCATCGTCCTCTCTTCGTCGGAGAAATCCTGGCTCGGCCAATCGTTCGAGCGGATGTATCCGGACGCGCACGCCGCGATCGCCGCCGGCAACCAAGGAGGCACGTTCGGCGGGGACGACGGCAAGCGCACGATTCTGTTCAATCGCGACGACGAGACCGGCTGGACGTTCGTCGCCACGATTCCTTACGACTTGTACCGTTCCCAGAACGATTATATTTTGCAGCTTACGGCCGTCGCCGTCGTCATTACGATCCTGATCGTGGCCGTCTCGGTCCTGTTCGTCATTCATCGCGTCACGAACCCGCTTCGGGTGCTGACCCGCTTGCTGACCAAGGTGAACCCCGACGGGCTGATGCCCTACTATCACGCTTCTTCCGCCGACGAAATCGGCCAGCTGGGCGCTAGCTATAACAAGCTCGGCATGTACATCAAACGGCTGAAGGAACAGCTGATCCGTCAGGAAGCACGTAAGAAGGAAGCGGATATCCGCGCCCTGCAGGCGCAGATCAACCCGCATTTTCTGTACAATACGCTCTCCTCCGTGCATTGGATGGCGCTGATGCGGGAGGAGAAGCAAATCGCCGATATGGTCGGGGCCTTAAGCGATTTTCTGCAATTCAGCCTGAACAGAGGAAACGACTATTGCCCGGTTCACCAGGAGATTTCGCATATCCGCAACTACATCCAGATTCAGCAGATCCGCTATCCGGACCAGATCGAGCTGGACCTGATCGCCGATCCGCAGCTGCTGGACAAGTGGATGCTGAAGCTGCTGCTGCAGCCGCTCATCGAGAATTCTTTGATTCACGGCATCCTGAAGAAGAAGGAGCGCGGCCGAATTACCGTCTACATGCAACATCGGGGCAAAAAAATGCAAGTCTTGGTCATGGACGACGGGGCGGGCATGTCCGAACAGCGCTTGCAGGAGTTGCGGCTGGCGCTCATGCGGTATGACGACGAAGCGCGATCGGGCGCGGCCGGAGCCGCCATATCGTCCGATACCGGCTCGGGATACGGCTTGCGCAACGTGTCCGAACGGCTTCGCCTGCACTACGGCCCCGATGCCCGTCTAGAGGTGGACAGCCGCTTGCGCGCGGGCACGCAGTTTTCCTTTACCATTCCGTTACTGGAGGGATTCGGTGAAAATCATGATCGCGGATGACGAGGTCATCATTCGGAACGGTCTGGCCAAGGTCATCAAGTGGCAGGAGATCGGATTGACGCTGCTGGAGCCGGCCGCCTCGGCGGAGGAAGCGCTGGAGCGGATCGAGCGCGAGAAGCCGGATATTCTGCTGACGGATATTCGCATGTCCGGCATGACGGGTCTGGAGCTTGCGGAAGAAGCCCGCGGCAAGCTCCCGAATCTGGAAATCGTCATTCTGACCGGCTACGACGATTTCGCGTACGCGCAGCAGGCGATCCGGCAGAACGTCAGCGATTATCTGCTGAAGACGAGCAAGCCGGAGGAGATTATCCGGACGGTGCTGAAAGCCAAGCAGAAGGCGGAGGAGAAGCAGCGTCTGCGCAGCCGCGAATATCAGACGGACGAACAGGAGCGGAACCGGCGCCTGATCGGCTGGGTCGTGCACGGCGAGCAGGACGCCGTTCGGCCCGATTGGCTGCCGGCGAGCCCGTCCGGACGCTGGCAGGTGCTGCTCGCCGAGGCGGACGGCTGGGGAACGTCGCGTAGGGAGCAGTCGCTGCTGCAGTTCGCGGTCAACAACGCCGTCCGCGACTTGCTCTCCCGCGCCAGCTTCGTTCATGACGGGAGGATCGTCTTGGTCGTGCCCGCAAGCTCGGGGGAGCCGGATCGCCGGCAGCGGATCGCCGAATTGTCCCGGCTGGAGAAGACGCTCAACTGCAGTCTGCTCGTCGCGGGCGGGCTGGAGAAGGCGGACCCGCGGCACATGCCCGAGTCCTACGCGACGGCGCTCGAAGCCATTCGCTACAAGCCGCTGATGAACGCAACAATATGGGATTACGCGGATATCGCGGACCGCAAAGGCGGAAAGACGGTATGCACCCGGGAAGATGAGAAGGAGCTGTCCGCGATTCTGCTGGAGGACGATCCGATCGCGCTCAAGCGATGGGCGGGAGACTATATCGAGGCGCATCTGCGGGAGGCGGATACGACGCCGCAGTCGATACAGGCTTCGCTGCAATCCGTCGCGCTGGCCGCGCACCGCTGGCTGGAGCGGATCGTATCCGCCATCGGCCGGAAGGGCCAGCGGGAGCATTCCGTTCCTCCCTTCCGGTACGAGGCGAATCTGATCGAGAACGAGGGGTTGTTCCAGCACTTGTTCGAGACGATGCAATTCGGCCGGCAACTGCTTGCGGAAGATAAAATCTCCCATGTCGTAAGGGCCATCGTTTATATCGAGGAGCAAGTCGGCCGGGATCTGAGCTTGACGCAGGTCGCCGAGCATGTGCACCTGCACCCGAATCATTTAAGCGAGCTGTTCAAGAAGGAGACCGGCGTCAAATTCGTCGACTACGTGATCCGGACGAGAATGCAGCGGGCCATGGAATTGCTCGCCTCGACGCCGACCAAAATTAGCGAGATCGCGGCTTCCGTCGGTTACGAGGACGTGAAGTATTTCGGGCAGATGTTCAAGAAGTTCACCGGTTCGACTCCGAGCCAATTTCGCGAGAGCATGTCTTCCCGCCGAAAGACGGAGCCGTGGGAGCAGTCCTAGCCGATATGGAGCGGGCCATCGGCCCGCTTCGTCAGCTCCACAGCCGGTCCGAGCTCCAGTAATGATTCCAGCTGTCCGTCGGCTCCCACAGGCCGGGAATTTCCGGGTGCAGATGCTCCGCGATCACTTCGTCGTTCAGCTCCTCGATGCCGAGCCCCGGCGCGTCGGGAACGGTCAGAAACCCGTTCTGCACGAGCGGCTTCGGCAAGCGGCTGCCGATGACGAGATCGTCCCACCAATCGATGCCGACCGAATGGTATTCGAGCGCCACGAAGTTCTCGCAGGCCGTCGCGACATGCGCCGCCGCAAGACAGGCGATCGGGCTTTCGGCCATGTGGATCGCCATGCTGACCGCATGCTCCTGCGCCAAGTCGCCGATTTTCTTCGTTTCCAAGATGCCCCCCGACGTCAACACGTCCGGGTGGATGACGGAGACGCCGCCGGATTCGAGCAGCGGCTTGAAATTTTCCTTCAAATAGATATCTTCGCCCGTGCAGATCGGAGTCGTCACCGCCCGCGAAAGGCGCGCGTACTGGTCCGTGTATTGCCAAGGGATCATATCTTCCATCCAGGCAAGATTGAACTTGTCGATGCGCCGTCCCAACTTGATGCAGTCTTCCAGTCCGATGTGGCCGAAGTGGTCGATGGCGAGCGGCACCTCGTAACCGATTACCGCGCGAACGTCCGCCACGTATTGCTCCAGCATGTCCAGCCCCTTCTCCGTCACGTGGATGCCGGTGAACGGATGGGCGATATTGTAGATGTCGTAATGCCGGTTGCGAATGCCGCGCAGCTCGTCCTCGGCGTGATTGTGGCCCTTGCGGCCGTACCAGGCCCGCGAAGCCTCTCTCATCTCTTCCAGAAATCCGAGCGGCGCGCTTAGCGTCCCGGGCTCATGCACGATTTGGCCGATGCCCAGGTCCATCTTCAGGAAAGTAAAGCCTTGCTCCATCCGTTTCCTGAGCGCTTCTCCCATCGCCTTGCCGGTATCCTTGCCTTCCACGTCGGTATCGCAATACATGCGGATCCGGTCGCGGAATTTGCCGCCGAGCATCTGATAGACCGGAATTTGATAAGCTTTGCCCGCAAGATCCCATAGAGCGATTTCCAGCCCGCTGACGCCGCCGCCCTGCCGGGCATGATGGCCGAATTGCTTGATGCGGCGGAACAGCTTGTCGACGTTGCAGGGATTTTCGCCGAGCAGACGGCCTTTTAGCATCTGGGCATATACTTTGTCCGCGCTATCGCGCACTTCGCCGAAGCCGACCAATCCCTGATTGGTGTAGACCTTGATCAGGCTGGAATGAAAGGGACCGCCGACGATGTCGGCAAACCGGATGTCGGTAATTTTCAGCTCCGACGGGCTTGCGTGCGTGCGGACGTGCGCCAGCGCTTCCTCGTACGTTTTCTCGCTTTGGTTCGGAATGGCCATGGCCGGAATCGCTCCTTTGCGAATCGTTTGTCGTTACAGCAGCATGCTTCCGCCGTCGAGGCGGATGGCGGAGCCGGTCATGAACTCGGCTTCGTCGGATACGAGATAGCAGACCAGAGACCCTACGTCGGAAGGCATGCCGACGCGGCCGAGCGGAAACTTGGCCGTAAGCGGACGCGGCGGGCGGTTTTTCAGCTTTTCCATTTCCTCCGGCGTATGGAAAGGCCGGGCGTCGCGAGCGCTTTGGCGGCCGACGGCAACGGCGCCGGGTTCGATCATGTTGACGGTAATGTTGGATTTGGCCAGCTCGATCGCGCCTTCCCTGCCGAGCATGCGAATGCCGCCCTTCGTCATGCCGTAGACCGGATCGAAATCGGTCGGCCTTTTGGCGTGAACGGAAGAGATGATCACGATGCGCCCGCCGCCCCGCTCCTTCATATACGGGATAACGGACTGCATGCATCTCCAGTAGCCCTTCAGGTTGGTATCCATCATCCGGTCGAACTGATGCTCCGTATATTCGAGGAAAGGCACGTTGAGCTGAAGCGCGGCATTGTTGACGAGGATGTCGATGCCGCCGTAATGCCTGGCCGCCTGCTTCATCATGCTTTCGATCTCCAGCCGGCTCGAGACGTCCGCCTGAACGATGAACGCTTCGCCGCCCGCCGCCGCGATTCGTTCCGCCGTTTCTTTGGCGCCGCCGTCGCTGCGGTTGTAATGGACGGCGACCTTCGCTCCCCGCCTGCCCAGTTCAACGGCGATGCCTTGGCCGATTCCCGTCCCCGCTCCGGTGACGACGGCGACTTTTCCATCCAGTCGACTCATGATTCACCTCCGGAAGATGGCATGTTCATCTTGACGTCGAGATAGTGGTTCAAGAACCCCCCGTCCAGCCGGAAATCCGCTCCGTTCAAATGCTTCGCTTCGCTTCCGGCCAGGTAGACGATCAGGCTCGCCAGGTCTTGATGAGTGGCCAGCTCGGTGCTCGGCGCTTTGTATTCGTAATCCTCGTACAGCGTTGAGATGTCGCTTCTGAAAACGGCATTGTCCCCCCGCACCGGTCCCATTTGAATATGATTGACGTTGACGCCGTGCCTGCCGAGCGCCAAAGAAGCTTCTCGGGAAAGCATCTGCACGGCGCCTTTAGCCGCGCTGTAAGCGAAAGCGCTGCCCGTGGGCTTCTCGGCGTGAATCGATCCGACGAAAACAATCGTGCCCGCGCCTCTCGCGGCCATTCTCGCGCCGATCGCCTGGGAGACGATAAAGGCCGATTTCGCGTTGGCGTTCAGCGTATCGCTAAAAATCCGTTCGTCGCACGTCTCGACGCTCGCGGGTAGGATCAGGCTGCGATTATGCACGAGGACGTCGACCGCTCCCAGCGTCCCTTCCGTCATATCAAGCAGCCGGTTGATTTGCCCTCCGTCGCAGAGGTCGAGGCTGTCGACATGCGCATGCGTGCCTCTTGCGCGGCACAGCTCCAGCTCGCCGGAGATGCCGGCGCCGTTCGAATCGCTGACCAGGAGCAAGCGGGCGCCTTCCTCGGACATTCGGGAAAGGATCGCTTTCCCGGACGGGCTGTCCGCATCCGACAGGAAAACGACTTTTCCTTGCAATCTCATGATTAAGCCACCTCCCTCAGCAGGCGCGGTGCGGCACGATCCTGCCGCGTTATCCTAATCATAGCGACCCGCCCCGGGGAAAAGCGATGCCGTAAAATTACGATTTTGTTGATTTTTTTAAGCGATTCGGAGCGGGGCTGACGATAGGAATCGAATCGGCTTCTTTTAGGAGAGCGGCGGTATGCAACCGAAGGGGTGGGATTGGCCGGCGAAGGGGAACCGCCGGCAGCACGTTCCGGCGGCGGTTGATAGATCCGCATGGAACATCAACGGACTTCTCGACCGATATTCGCCACATTAGTCTACCGTTCGCAAAACTCCTGATACTGGCTAGGCGTGCAATTGGCGTACTTTTTGAAGATGCTGATAAAGTATTTGTAGTCGCTGAAGCCGCAGTCCTGCGCGATCGTGTACACCTTGCCGTCGCCGGCCTTCAGCATCTCCATCGCTTTGTGGATGCGGTAGCGATTGAGAAAGTCGTTAAACGTATAGCTCGTCTCCGCCTTGAACTTCTGGTTGAGATAAGAGGCGCTGATTCCGAGCAGGTTGACGAGATGGTGGATGCTGATTTTGCGATGGTAGTTTTCCTGCACGTATTCGATCATTTTCGAGACGTGCTTGGACGTCTTCAGCTTATCGTCCGGCAGCGCGAGGGCCAAGCCGGGCAGCTCCTCCGCCGCGTCCTCGGAACGGCTCGCGATCTGCTCGTACTTCAGCATCAGCTCCACCTTGCTCTTCGCCGATTCGAGCGCCTTGATCAGCTGCTCCTCCTCCAGCGGCTTCACGAGAAAATCGCTCACGCCCAGATGGATGGCCCGTTTCGCCAGATGGAACTCGTTGTATCCGGAAATAATGATGCTGCTGAACGTATGGAGCTGCTGCCCCCGCTCGATCATCGCGATGCCGTCCATGATCGGCATATTGATGTCGGTGAGGACGATGTCGGGCCGAAGCTCGCGGATTTTCTCCAGTCCTTCTTCCCCGTTGCACGCCTCCCCGACGACGACGCAATCGAGCTCCAGCCAGTCGATGCTGTACTTGATGCCGTTGCGGATCATGTCTTCGTCTTCCGCCAGCAGAACCTTATACATGCTCTTCCCCCTCCTCGTAAGGAATGGTCAACGTCACGCGCGTCCCGCACCCCGGTTGGCTCTCGATCCGGATGCCGTACTCCTCTCCGTAGAGCAGCACGAGCCGCCGATGAACGTTGTACAGGCCGATATGCTCCGTCGTATTTTCCCGGCTCTCCAACATCCGGTTCACCTGCTCCAGCCGCTCCTCCGTCATCCCCTGGCCGTCGTCAACGACTTCCAGCATCAGCTTGCCGTCGGCCGTAAATACGAGAATGTCGATATGCAGGCTGCTCTGGTTGCGGTAGCCGTACTTGATCGAATTTTCGATGACCGCCTGAAGGATCAGCTTGGGCACGTAGGGATTGCCGGCTTCTCCGGTTACCCGAATATCGTACCGAAGCCGCTCGTTGAACCTGATCTGCTGAAGCTTTAGATAATCCCGCACGTAGCCCAAATCGTCCTCCAGCTTCACGCTCCGTTCGTGGCCGACGCTGTACCGCAGCAGCCGGGACAGAAGCATGACGATCTCTTGCGCTTTGCCCGCATCGGCCTTGATCGCATATCGCAAAGTCTCCAGCACGTTGAAAATAAAATGGGGATGAAACTGCGACTGAAGCTGCTTGATCTCGACCAGGCTGCTGATGCGGGACAGCTCTTGATTTTTATCCATCAGCTCTCTTAGCCGGTCCAGCATGTAGTTGTACTTCTCGCCCAGCGTCTCGAACTCGTCGCCCGTCCGGATGTCGACGTATTCGTTCAAATTGCCCACCCGCAGATGACGGAAAGCCCGCACGAGCTTGTCGATCGACTCCGCGTTGCGGGACGACATTTTTTGCGCGAGAAAATGAATGACGATCCACAGCAGCAGACCGGAAGCGGCCACGAAAACCGACAGCGTGATGAGGGTATAACGGCCCGATTCCAAAGAGTTCAGCGCATGCACCTTGATCGGCGTTCCGGGAATTTCCCGCGTGTGCATGCCGTATTCCCCGCCGTTCAGCCGCACCCTCCCGCTTCCGTCCGCGCCGGGCTGAAACTTGTTCAGAATGCCCTTGGTGATGTTGCTCGTCGTGGCGACGATCGTGTTGTGCTCGGCGGTTACGACGGCAACCTCGTTGTTGCGCAGGAAAATAAGCTTCTGCAAATCCGTCTCGAACAGCTGATAGACGAGGTAGCCGAGCGTTCGTCCTTCATCGACAATGGCTTTGCCGAACGTATAGCTCGTGACCCGATCGTGCGAATAGCGAAAGCCGTTCGTCTCCGCGAGCAGCGCCTCGGGGTTGACCGAGACGCGGTGCAGCAGATTGCCGAACGCCTGATCGGAGCCCAGCGCGTCCGGCGGCGCGGACGTCGCCAGGAACACGCCGTCGACGCTCACGATGTGGAAGATGCTCTTCACCTTCTGGCGGTTGTTGAACTCGTAAAATTCCGCGTACACCTTCTCGCTGCCCAGCTTGGAGCGCACGTAGGCGAGCACCGCGGGGGATTCCGCCATTCGCAGCGTCTCCCGCTCGTATTGCCGGTACACCTCCCCGATCGACTCGGCCATCGCCTGGGTCGCTTGGGCGGAGCGCTTCTCCACCGCCACTTTCCCGTTCACGATCGTAAAAGCGAAGAACAGCGCGATCAGAATTCCGAACGGAATCAGCGTATACAGCCGAAACAGCCGGCGGGTCGATTCCTGAAAGTTGCGCTTTTTCTCTTGCCCCATGACGACTCCCCCATACAGGCGCTCGCGCGAAGATGCCAAAACAAGTCGGCCCCGGCGAGTTCGCCCAAGTACCGACTTGCTAGGCTGGTCCAGCTATTATAGCGTAAATTCCTTCTTCCCGGTCATCCGGAGGAAAACGAGCAGCGAGACGACCGTAATTGCCGTAAGGATAGAGGACAGCGCCGCCGCCACTCCGTAATTGCCCCGCACGACCTCGGTGTAGATCGCGACCGTCATCGTTCGGGTGCCGCCGGTGTACAGGATAATCGACGTGCTGAGCTCCGTAATGATCGTCACCCAGCTCAGGATCGCGCCCGACACGACGCCCGCGAGCATCATCGGCAGCGTGATCTTGAAGAACGTCTTCATCTGGGACGCGCCCAGACTGATCGCCGCCTCCTCGATGCCCCCGCTGATCTGGTGCAGGATCGCCGCGCTCGATCGAATCGTATAGGGCAGGCGGCGAATGACGAAGGCGATGACCATGATGGCCGCCGTGCCGCTTAGAATAAGAGGCTTGTCGTTAAACGTGACCAACAGGGCGATGCCCAGAATCGACCCGGGCACGATGTAAGGAAACATCGTGAACGTGTCCAGCGTGTTCGTCAAGGCGTTCCTTCTGCGAACCGTCACGTAGGCGATCAATACGGCCAGAAGAATGATGGCGACGATCGCGGTAAACGCCAGCACGAACGTATTGGTTATAACGTCGCCGATGTTGTCGAACGCCTGCCGGTAACTGTCCAGCGAGTAGCCCGGAACGAAAATCCGGCCCGACGTTTTCTGGAACGACGTGTACATCACGTACAGCTGCGGCATAAGGGCGAGCAGCGTGTACAAATAGATCACGACATGGGCGACGATGTTGCCGATTCCTTTTTTCTTCTTCGCCTCGATCGGGTTGAGCGCGCTCATCGTATACGATTTGCGGTTGGCCACGAACTTCTGCAGCAGGAACACGGCGGTGGCGAACAGCACGACGATGACGCTGATCGCGGCGGCGAAGCCGTCGTCTCCTCCGACCTCGCTGATGAATTCGGTGAAGATAAGGACGGGCACCGTCTTGTAGCCTTCGCCGATCAGCATCGGCGTCCCGAAATCGGCCAACGCGCGCATGAAGACGAGCAAGCCGCCCGCCAGCAGAGTCGGCGTAATCAGGGGCAGCAGCACCTTCCTCATTTTGGCGAAGCCTTTGTAGCCCATGCTTTCGGCCGCTTCCATGAGCGACTGGTCCACGTTCTTGAGCGCGCCGGAGACGTACATGAAGATCAGCGGCACCATCTGGAGCGTCAAGACGAGCAGAATGCCGGTAAACCCGTATATGTCAGGCATCGCAATCCCGAGCGTATCTTTGAAAAACCGGGTAATGACGCCGTTTCTCCCGAGCAGCAGGATCCAAGAATAAGCGCCGATGAACGGAGCCGACATGGACGAAATCAGAATCAAGATTTGAATCGCGGAGCTTCCTTTGATTTTCACGGTGGACATGATATACGCCAGAGGCGTCGCGATCAGCGCCGCCAGCAGCGTCACGCAGACCGTTACCTTCATACTGTTCCACAAAGCGTTCAAATAATAAGGCTTGCTGAAAAATTTAGTAAAATAGGCCAGCGACAGCTCTCCCGTGCTTCCGTCGTAGAAGCTCTTGAACAGCATCGTGAACAAGGGCACCGCCAGAAACAAAATATAGAAGACGAAAATGATCAGGGAGAGATTGGTCCAGACGTCGAATCTTTTGCGCGCTTGCATCATGGGCGGCCGCTCCCCGTGTAGTTCGTTTCCCCGCGGGCGTCGTAGATGTTGATTTTATCCTTTTTCACTTTCAGGAAAACGGTCTGATTCGGCTCCAGCGGCCGCGCGGTCGTCGATTCCTGGGTAATCTCCACGCTCTGTCCCGATTCCAGCGAGACGAAGTAATGCGTCATCTGGCCGAGGAATACGCTGTGGACGATTCTCGCCCGGATGCCCGTTCCGTCTTCGCTGATCACGAATTCTTCCGGACGGACCGACACCTTCACCGCCAGCAGCGGCTTGGATGCATCCTCCTCGGGTATGCCCAGACGATCGACCGGCTCCTGATAACCCCCTTCTCCGAACCGCAGCATCCGCGTTCCCTGGTTAAACGTCAGCGCCGCTTCCAGCACGTTCGTGCGGCCGATGAACGTCGCCACGAACAGGTTGGCCGGACGCTGGTAGATTTCCTGCGGCGTGCCCAGATGCTGGATGACGCCGGACTTCATGACGGCGATCCGGTCGGAGACGGCCATCGCCTCCTCCTGGTCGTGAGTGACGTAGACGGTCGTAATGCCGACGTCCCTCTGGAGTTCCTTGATCGCGTTGCGCATGTCGACGCGAAGCTTGGCGTCGAGGTTGGACAACGGCTCGTCCATCAGCAGCACGTCCGGGCGGATGACGATCGCCCGCGCCAAGGCCACCCGTTGCTGCTGGCCCCCGGACAGGTTTTTGGGCATCCGGTCCTTGTACTGCTCGATCTGAACGACCTTCAAGATGTCCTCGACCTTGTCGGCGATCTCGTTCTTCGGAAGCTTGCGGTTTTGCAAGCCGAACGCGATGTTGCCCGTGACCGACAGATGCGGGAAGATTGCGTAGTTCTGAAACACCATGCCGATGTTCCGCTTGCCCGGCTCCACGTTGTTGATCGTTTTCTCGTTGAACTTGATCGTGCCGCCCTCGATGCTGTTGAAGCCCGCGATCATGCGCAGCAGCGTCGTTTTCCCGCAGCCCGAGGGACCGAGAAGGGTGAAAAACTCACCCTTCTCGATCTCCAGGGACAACTCCGGAATGACGGTGGCGTCTCCGTATTTCTTGACAAGATCCCGAATGGATATCGTCACGCTCATCTCGTTGTCACCTGCTTTTTATCCAGAATGGCGGCCTTATTGCAGGCTCGCGAACAGATCCGTGTACTTCTCGACGATCTTCGATTTGTTCTCGCTCACGTACTTCGTGTCCTCGTCGATCATGCGAATGTCGCTGTAAGGCGTCATGTAGTCGCCGAGCTGCGCGTCCTTGCGAAGCGGGCGGTTCGTCAATTGGCTGCCGAACGCGTCCTGGGCATCCTTCGACAGAATGAAATCGATGAATTTCTTGGCGTTCTCCAGATGTGGCGCGCCCTTGATGATGCCCGAGCCGGCGTCGAGGAATACCGCGCCTTCCGTCGGATAGACGACTTTGACCGGAGCGCCGTTCCGGACGTAAGTGCTCGCCGGGTCTTCGTACGTCAGGCCGACGACGTATTCCCCGTCCGCGACGCTCTTGTGGACCGCGCCGGAGCCGCTGGCGATTTTGCCGTCCAGGTTTTGGATCAGCTCGCCGACGTAGTTCCAGCCCGCCTCGCTCTCGTAATCGCCGCCCATCGCCTTCAGCATGTTCGTCAATTGGGCGAACGCGGAGCTGGAGCTGGCCGGGTCGGCCGAAGCGATCTTGCCCTTAAGCTGCGGGTTCAGCAGGTCGGCGTAGCTGTCGATCTTGATGTCGCCGACCAAGTTCGTATTGACGAGCAGCACGCTTCCGTCCGAGATGTAAGGAGTCGCGAAGCCGCTCGTATTGCGATGGCCTTCGATCAAGAGCTCGTCGTTCGGCGATACGTAAGGCTCGTACAGATCTTTGTTGCTCAGGTATCCCGCCATCGAACCTCCGAACATGACGTCCGCGTACGGATTCGATTTTTCCGATTGAATGCGCTTAATAATTTCTCCCGTTCCGGCCGTAACCAGCTCGACGGTAATTCCCGTCTGCTTCTCGAACATCGGGATGATCGTCTTGACGATCTCTTCGCTGTTCGGGCTGTACACGACCAATTTGTTCTCTTTAGAGGATTTCGACCCGCCCCCGCATGCGCTTAACGCCCCTGCAAACATCACGCAGACTGCCAATAAAATAGAAAGCCTTCTCATTTTGTATTCACTCCAGTGTAAGGATTTTGTTTTTGAATGCCCTTTCATTTTAGCCCGCATAACCGGAATGCATAATCCTACGATTCGAGAACATCGTCTAAAATTCGCAACCGGATTGGAGGGTATGGGGTGACGGAAACCGAGGCTGCATCTGCCATGTCCCTGAAAAACGATAAAGAACCCCGATTCAAGCCTGTACAACGACTTTAATCAGGGTTCTCCCGTTTCTGCTTTTACTTTTATTTGCACAGCCGGCCGAACAGCAACTCGAGAAATCTCTCGGCTTCGACGTCCATGCACACCTCCACCGGACTGTCCGGATCGGCCGTCGCGACCGTCTGGCCCGTGCCCTCCCGGTGGTCGTAATCGATGCGGACGCTCATCCTTCTCTTCGTTACGAGCGTAGCGTCTAGGGCCACCGCCATGGCAAGCGGGTCGTGCATCGGGGTTGACGCTTCGCCGATCCGGACGAGCCAGCGCTCCATGACGTCGGCGAGCGCCGCGTTGACCGGCTTGCCGGAAGCGATCAGCCTGCGGCAATGCTCGCGGGTAATCCGGGCTTTGCTCGTGACGTCCAGGCCGACCATCACGATCGGCGCTCCCGAACCGAAGACGACCGAGGCCGCTTCCGGATCGCACTTGATATTGTGCTCTACCGGGTATAACTCGGCTCCGTTGCTCCCTAATCGCGTAACGCCGCCCATCAGAATGATTTGCTTCACCTGCCCGATAATGCGCGGCTCGACGATGATCGCCGCGGCGATGTTCGTCAACGGTCCGATGCAGACGAGCGTAATCTCGCCGGGCGCGGCCAGGATCGTACGGACGATGAAGGAGACGGCGTTGCCGGCGTCCTCCGGCTGAGATCCGCCGTCCAACGCGTCTCCCTCTCCCGACTCCTCCTGCGTGTCCGCTTCGCTCGTCCAACTGACGTCCCGGTTGCGCAGAAGCGTCTCCGATAGACCGTTGTAGACGGGAACCGGAACGGCCCCCGCCAGCTCGTACAAGCGGGCGACCCGTCTGGCGTGATAGCCGACGTCCGAATAGACCGTCGTAATGCCTTCGATGGCAAGCTCCGGCGAGGCGAGCGCGAGCGCGATGGCCGTCGCGTCGTCCGGATCTCCCCCGATGTCGGTATCGATAATGATCCTTTTCCTTGCCGCGTCCTTGTCCATGTTCAGTCCTCCCCGGCCGCTCGGCCTTCCGTTCCGCAACCGCGCCCCTTCGAATCCGACGTATGCCCGCAGCGGCAGCTGCAGTTGGCTTTGCACGGTCCCTTTCCTTCGCCTCGCTCGGTTAGGCACTCTACCAGCACATATAGCGGCATCGAAGGAATCGTCACCGTCAGATAACCGTCCTCATACCGGCACTGGGCATCGAGGTCCCGCCCGTCCAGCGTATGCAGCGC
>JAEZZE010000476.1 GCA_023418755.1 Bacillota bacterium
GCCTTGACCTGCCGTCTGGCGTCGATATCGAAATCAAACTGTAATAAGGCTCATCGCCAATCAGATCCATCAGGAAAAGAGGTGTCAACATGTCAGGAATCTTGGGACGTAAAATCGGAATGACGCAAATCTTCGCGGCGGACGGCAGCGTAGTGCCCGTTACTGTAGTAGAAGCGACTCCGAATATCGTATTGCAAAAGAAAACTGCGGACAACGACGGATACGAAGCAGTTCAGCTCGGCTTCGCGGACAAACGCGAGAAGCTGGCTACCAAACCCGCGATCGGCCACGCTAAGAAGGCAGGTACGGGCCCCAAGCGCTTCATCCGCGAAGTTAGCGGACTTACGCCGGCAGAAGTTGAGGTTGGTCAGGAACTTAAAGTAGACCAATTCTCCGAAGGCGATATGGTTGACGTAACGGGGATTTCCAAAGGTAAAGGAACCGCAGGCGCGATTAAGCGCTGGGGCTTCGCCCGCGGCAAAATGACGCACGGTTCGAAATACCACCGCGGCAACGGTTCGCTTGCGACGATTCGCGACGCCAACCGCGTGCCGAAGGGCAAGAAGATGCACGGCCGCATGGGCGGAGAGACGATCACGGTTCAAAACCTCGAAGTCGTCAAAGTCGACGCGGAACGCAACGTGCTGCTGATCAAGGGCTCCGTACCGGGCGCTCGCAACAGCTATCTCAAAATCCGCACAGCGGTGAAGAAATAATTCGTAACGTAAGAGGAAAGGAGGACCACTCATGCCGAAAGTATCCGTATTTAACGTAGACGGCAAAGAAGTCGGACAATTGGATCTGGCGGAAGGAGTATTCGGCTTGCAGCCGAACGTACACGTTCTGCACAGCGCCGTATTGCTCCAGCAAGCTGCCGTTCGTTCCGGCACGCACGACACCAAAGGACGTTCGGAAGTGCGCGGGGGCGGACGCAAGCCGTGGAAACAAAAAGGAACGGGCCGCGCTCGTCAGGGCAGCATCCGTGCGCCGCAATGGAAAGGCGGCGGCATCGTCTTCGGACCGACGCCTCGCAGCTATGGCTTCAAATTGCCTCGTAAAGTTCGCCGTTTAGCCATCAAATCCGCTCTTTCCAGCAAGGTTGTGGACAACCAACTGATCGTTCTGGATCAACTGAGCCTGGCCCAACCGAAAACGAAGGAATTCGCGAAGATTTTGAACAACCTCAAAGTATCCCGCAAAGCGCTTGTCGTAACCGCGGACTACGAAGAGAACGTGGCTCTGTCCGCTCGCAATATCCCAGGCGTGAAGTTCGTCGCTGCAGACGGAATCAACGTCCTCGACGTGATGAAGCACGATCAACTGATCATCACGAAGGATGCGGTCGCTAAAGTCGAGGAGGTGTTCGCGTAATGAGAAACCCTCGCGATTTGATCAAGCGTCCGGTAATTACCGAGCGTACGAGCGAGTTCATTGAACAGCGCAAGTACGTGTTCGAAGTCGAACTGAAAGCCAACAAGACCGAGATCAAGCAAGCTATCGAGCAGATCTTCAAGGTGAAGGTCGTTGGCGTTAATACGCTTAGAATGCCTGCCAAGCCGAAGCGCTACGGCAGACACAGCGGATATACGTCCGAATGGAAAAAAGCGATCGTGCAGCTTTCCGAAGACAGCAAGCCGCTGGATTTCTTTGAAGCTTCCGTTTAACCAGTCTCTTAAGTAAGGAGGGAATCCAATTGCCAGTCAAAAAGTTTAAGCCGACAACGACTAGCCGTCGTCAAATGACGATCGCGACGTTCGAGGAGATTACGACGAACGAGCCCGAGAAATCGCTGCTCGCGCCGCTCTCCAAACGGGCCGGCCGCAACCACCAAGGTAAAATTACCGTTCGTCATCACGGCGGCGGACATAAGCGTAAATACCGGATTATCGACTTCAAGCGCACGAAGGACGGCATTCCCGCCCGCGTGGCGACGATCGAATACGATCCGAACCGTACGTCTTATATCGCTCTGATCAACTATGCGGACGGCGAGAAGGCTTATATCATCGCTCCGAAAGGCCTCAAAGTCGGCGACGTCATTACGTCCGGACCTGATGCCGACATCAAAGTGGGCAACGCGCTTCCGCTGGAAAACATTCCGGTCGGTACGGTTATCCACAATATCGAGTTGAAGCCCGGAAAAGGCGGACAGCTCGTACGCGCGGCCGGCACGAGCGCTCAATTGCTCGGCAAGGAAGAGGCGTACGTTACGATTCGTTTGACTTCCGGCGAGATTCGCCGCATCCTGAAAACTTGCCGCGCAACGGTCGGCACGGTCGGCAACCAAGACCACGAGCTGATCAATGTCGGTAAAGCGGGACGCAGCCGCTGGCTCGGCAATCGTCCGGTTGTCCGCGGCGTCGTCATGAACCCGAACGACCACCCGCACGGCGGTGGCGAAGGACGCGCGCCGATCGGCCGCAAGTCCCCGCTTTCTCCATGGGGCCAGCCGACTCTTGGCTACAAAACGCGCAAGAAGAAAAAAGCTTCGAACAAATATATCGTTCGCCGCCGCGGCAAGTAATTTATTTTGCCGGCCGGCGCGGACGCGGAACTCTCAAGCCGCTTGAAGGGAGGAGCATTCCATGGGTCGCAGTTTGAAAAAAGGACCTTTCGTGGACGCTTATCTGCTTAAGAAAGTAGAAGAGCTGTCCGGTTCGAATAAAAAAACCGTCATCAAGACGTGGTCTCGCCGTTCGACGATTTTCCCGCAATTCGTGGGTCAGACGTTCGCGGTATACGACGGCCGCAAGCACGTGCCGGTTTACGTGTCCGAGGACATGGTCGGTCACAAGCTCGGCGAATTCGCGCCGACTCGTACGTTCAAAGGCCACACGGACGACGATAAGAAAACGGGCAGACGTTAATGCGATCGAACGCGCGCGCTTCAGGCGCCGCGATCCGATCGTCATCGAGCAGTCGAGAGGAGCGCGCCATTCGGGCGCCCGGCTCGATTCAGCATTTATATAACCCTACGAAGCGGGACATACCGAACGTTGAAGACGTTGCGGGCGGTCGTCGCGAGACGTACGTAAAGGAGGAGGTACACCGATGTCTCAGCAAGCGAAAGCTGTCGTCAATAACATTCGCATTCCGGCGCGCAAAGTCCGCCTGGTCGTGGACTTGATCCGCGGTAAGAAGGTAGGAGACGCGATCGCGATTTTGCGTCACACGCCTCGTTCGGCCTCTCCGGTTCTGGAGAAGCTGCTGAACTCCGCGATTGCCAACGCCGAACACAACTATCAGCTCGACGTGAACAAATTGGTCGTTTCCGAAGCCTTCGTTAACGAAGGACCGACTATGAAACGGTTCCAGCCTCGTTCCCAAGGTCGCGCATTCAGTATTTTCAAACGCTCCAGCCATATTACGCTGGTCGTATCCGAGAAATAAGGAGGGACAACGTGTGGGTCAAAAAGTAAATCCCGTCGGTCTTCGTATCGGCATCATTCGCGACTGGGAATCCAAATGGTATGCGGACAAAGATTTCGGCTCCCTCCTCATCGAGGACGTCAAAATCCGCGAATTCCTGAAGAAGAAGCTGAAAGAGGCTGCGGTCTCCAAAATCGAAATCGAACGTGCGGCCAACCGCGTCAACGTTACGATTCATACGGCTAAGCCCGGCATCGTCATCGGTAAAGGCGGCTCGGAAGTCGAAGTGCTTCGCGGCCAACTGACCAAGCTGACGAACGGCAAAAAAGTACACATCAACATCTCCGAAATCAAAAACCCTGAACTGGACGCTGTCCTCGTTGCCGAGAGCATCGCGCAACAGCTGGAACGTCGCGTTTCCTTCCGCCGTGCGATGAAGCAAGCGATTCAACGTACGCAACGCGCAGGAGCGAAAGGAATCAAAACTTCCGTTAGCGGCCGTCTGGGCGGAGCGGAGATTGCTCGTCAAGAAGGATACAGCGAAGGAACGGTGCCGCTGCACACGCTGCGCGCCGACATCGATTACGGAACGGCGGAAGCCCATACGACTTACGGCCGCATCGGCGTAAAAGTATGGATCTACCGCGGCGAAGTCCTTCCGACGAAGAAAAGAGCTGCCCAGGAAGGAGGCAACTGATCATGTTGGTCCCTAAACGCGTCAAACACCGCAAAGTACACCGCGGTAAAATGAAAGGCCGCGCCAAAGGCGGCACCGAAGTTCACTTCGGCGAATACGGCCTGCAAGCCCAGGAAGCTTCTTGGGTAACGAACCGTCAGATCGAGGCTGCTCGTATCGCGATGACTCGTTACATCAAACGGGGCGGTAAAGTCTGGATCAAAATTTTCCCTTCGAAACCGATCACGCAAAAGCCTCTCGAGGTGCGGATGGGTAGCGGTAAAGGTAACGTAGAAGCATGGGTTGCCGTTGTGAAACCGGGCAAAGTTATGTTCGAGCTCGCAGGGGTATCCGAGGAGATCGCACGCGAAGCAATGCGTCTTGCCGCTCACAAGCTGCCGGTGAAGACGAAGTTTGTGAAACGTGAAGAACTGGGTGGTGAAGCAAATGAAAGCCAGTGAATTTCGCAACCTGACATCGGCGGAACTCGAGCAGAAGATCGCCGGCTTCAAGGATGAACTGTTCAACCTCCGCTTCCAACTGGCTACCGGCCAACTGGACACCCCGCACCGCCTTGGCGAATTGCGGAAAGAAATCGCTCGGGCTAAAACCATTTTGCGCGAGCGTGAACTCGGCATCGGCTAATACCCGGGAAAAGGAGGATGACCATGAGCGAACGCAATAATCGCAAAGAGCAAATCGGCAAAGTCGTCAGCGATAAAATGGACAAAACGATTGTGGTAGCCGTCGAGACTTACAAGAAGCACAGCCTGTACCACAAGCGGATCAAATATACGAAGAAGTTCAAGGCGCACGACGAGAACAACGAAGCGCAAATTGGCGACACCGTGAAAATCATGGAGACCCGCCCGTTGTCGAAAGACAAAACATGGCGTCTGGTCGAAATCGTCGAGAAAGCCGTATTGGCTTAATTCGACTACCTGCTACTGAAAGGAGGACCTTGCGATGATTCAACCGTTTACGCGTCTGGCCGTTGCCGACAACTCCGGCGCGAAAGAATTGATGTGCATCCGCGTGCTTGGCGGCATGGGACGCCGCGTAGGACATATCGGTGATATGATCGTATGCTCCGTCAAACAAGCAACACCTGGCGGCGTTGTCAAGAAGGGCGACGTAGTCAAGTGCGTGATCGTTCGCACGAAACGTTCGGTACGCCGCAAAGACGGCTCCTATATCGCGTTCGACGAGAACGCAGCCGTAATCGTTAAAGAAGACAAGAGCCCTCGCGGCACCCGGATCTTCGGACCTGTTGCCCGCGAGCTTCGCGAACGCGACTTCATGAAAATCATATCCCTGGCACCCGAAGTTCTGTAAGACTCCGGAGCGCACCGATGGAGAAACACTCAAGGAGGTGTACCCATGCCCCGTCTGAAAAAAGTGCTCGAATCGCACAACAATAAACTGCACGTGAAGAAGGACGACAACGTGATCGTCATCTCCGGCAAAGACAAAGGCAAGAAAGGCCGCATTATCGCCGCTTACCCGCGCGAGAATCGCGTTCTTGTCGAAGGCGTGAATATGATCAAGCGTCATACTCGCCCGAACCCGCAAAACCAGCAAGGCGGTATCATCGAACGCGAAGCTCCGATTCACGCTTCGAACGTCATGCATATCGATCCTAAGAGCGGCAAGCCGACTCGTATCGGCTACAAAACGCTGGATAACGGCAAGAAAGTCCGGGTCGCAAAACGTTCCGGAGAATCGATCGACTAATCGAAGCAAGAACGGAAAGGAGGTCATTGTGACTCATGGCAGCAAGAATGAAGGAACGTTTCCTGAATGAAATCACTCCTGCGCTGATGCAGAAGTTTAGCTACAAATCCGTCATGCAAGTGCCGAAAATCGAGAAAGTCGTCATCAACATGGGTGTCGGCGAGGCGGTCGCCAACTCCAAAATCATCGATTTCGCGGTTGAAGACATGCAGAAGATTGCCGGTCAGAAGCCCGTAGTTACGCGGGCCAAGAAATCGATCGCGGGCTTCCGCCTGCGGGAGAACTTGCCGATCGGCGTCAAGGTTACGCTGCGCGGCGAACGGATGTACCACTTCCTGGATAAGCTGTTCAACATTTCTCTCCCTCGCGTGCGCGACTTCCACGGCGTATCGACCAAATCGTTCGACGGCCGCGGGAACTACACGCTCGGTTTGAAAGAGCAGCTGATCTTCCCGGAGATCGAATACGACAAGATCGATAAAGTTCGCGGGATGGATATCGTCATCGTTACGACGGCACAATCGGACGAAGAAGCGCGTGAGCTGCTCACCCAATTGGGTATGCCGTTTGCGAAGTGACGATCACCCGGTCAATAGCAAAAGGTTACCTAATGGAGGTGTGAAAGCAAGTGGCAAAAACATCGATGAAAATCAAGCAACAACGCGCGCCGAAGTTTAAAGTCCAAGCTTACACGCGTTGCGAACGTTGCGGCCGTCCGCATTCCGTATTGCAAAAATTCAAGATCTGCCGGATCTGTTTCCGCGAGTTGGCGTATAAAGGCCAGATTCCTGGCGTTAAAAAAGCGAGCTGGTAATCAGCCTAGTTCGGGAAGGAGGTTTACCCCATGGTTATGTCTGATCCTATTGCAGATATGTTGACGCGCATTCGCAACGCGAATCTGGTGCGTCATGAGTCTGTGGAATTGCCTGCGTCTAAGGTCAAGAAGCAAATTGCCGAAATCCTGAAGCGCGAAGGCTTTATCCGCGACGCGGAGTACGTCGAAGACAACAAGCAAGGCTTGATCCGTATTTTCCTGAAGTACGGACCGAACAACGAACGCGTTATCACGGGCCTTAAGCGCATCAGCAAGCCCGGCCTGCGCGTATACACGAAGTCGAACGAAGTGCCGCGCGTGTTGGGTGGCCTCGGCATCGCGATCATTTCCACGTCCAAAGGCATTATCACCGACAAGGAAGCCCGTCAAGGCAAATCCGGCGGCGAAGTGCTCTGCTACGTTTGGTAATTTAACTGTCACACGATTGGAGGTGTACCCATGTCCCGTATTGGACGCAAACCGATTCAGGTGCCTAACGGCGTGAACGTGAACCTGGACAACAACGTCATTACGATCAAAGGACCGAAAGGAACTTTGTCCCGCGCGCTGCACGGCGATATGAAAGTTTCGTACGAGTCCGATGTCATCACTGTTGAACGTCCTTCCGATAACAAGCTTCACCGTGCCCTGCACGGAACGACCCGCAGCGTAGTGGCCAACATGGTCAGCGGCGTAACGGAAGGTTATGCGAAGAACCTCGAGCTGGTCGGCGTAGGTTACCGCGCGAGCAAATCCGGCGACAAGCTGGTATTGAACGTCGGTTACTCCCATCCGGTCGAATTCGTTCCGGAGCAAGGCATCGAGTTCGAAGTGCCTGCGCAGAACAAGATCATCATCAAAGGCATCGACAAGGAGCTTGTCGGCGCGACTGCGGCGAAAGTCCGTTCCGTTCGCGAGCCTGAGCCGTATAAAGGCAAAGGAATCAAGTACGAGAACGAGCGCATCCTTCGCAAAGAGGGTAAAGCCGGCAAGAAGAAATAAGAAGAACGCGGCGGCTTAAAGGCCGTACGGCGTTCATTCCATGAAGGGAGTGCAAATGCGGATGATTACTAAAGCCGACAAAAACAAGGCTCGTCTGAAAAGACACCTTCGGGTTCGTAAGAAAATCAGCGGGACGAACGAACGTCCACGTCTGTCCGTGTTTCGTTCCTCCAAGCACATCTACGCTCAATTGATCGATGACGTTAAAGGCGTTACGCTGGCCAGCGCATCGACAGTCGACAAGGAGCTTGCTGAGGTCGAAAACGGCGGCAACGTGGAAGCCGCGCGCAAGGTTGGCGAACTGATCGCCAAACGCGCGAAGGAAAAAGGATACGAGAACGTCGTGTTCGATCGCGGCGGTTACTTGTACCACGGACGTATTCAAGCACTGGCGGATGCTGCACGCGAAGCCGGTTTACAGTTTTAATTCACTTTTGACACAAGGAGGTAAACGACTTGCGTGTAGATCCGAACACATTGGAACTGACGGAGAAAATGGTGCAAATCAACCGTGTCTCCAAAGTCGTCAAGGGCGGACGTCGCTTCAGCTTTAGCGCACTCGTCGTTGTCGGAGACGGCAAAGGCTGGGTTGGCGCGGGCATCGGCAAAGCTTCCGAAGTTCCTGACGCGATTCGCAAAGGCGTCGAAGACGCCAAGAAAAATCTGGTCTTCGTACCGTTCGTTGGAACGACGATTCCGCACGCCGTTATGGGAAGTTTCGGCGCCGGCAAAGTGTTGTTGAAACCAGCATCGGAAGGTACGGGCGTTATCGCGGGCGGTCCAGTCCGCGCGGTGCTCGAACTGGCTGGAGTCGGCGATATTTTGACGAAATCGCTGGGATCCTCCAACTCCATCAATATGGTCAATGCGACGTTGGAAGGATTGTCTCGCCTGAAACGCGCCGAAGACGTAGCGAAACTGCGCGGAAAAACCGTAGCAGAGCTATTCCGCTAAGGAGGGGAAACAAGATGGCACAGCTTCAAATTACCCTCGTTCGCAGTTTGATCGGCCGTCCTGAGAATCAGCGTCAAACGGTGAAATCTTTGGGACTCGGCAAGCTGCATTCGTCCGTAGTGAAGGAAGACAATGTCGCGATCCGCGGCATGATCAATACAGTAAGCCACCTGATCGAAGTTAAAGAAGTTTAAGTTAACCAAGCATAACATTCAAGGAGGTGCGACGTACGATGAAATTGCATGAGCTGGCTCCTAACGAAGGCTCCAAATCCACCCGCAAGCGGGTAGGACGCGGCGCCGGAAGCGGCCTCGGCAAAACGTCCGGTCGCGGTCACAAAGGGCAGAACGCTCGTTCCGGCGGCGGAGTACGTCCCGGTTTCGAGGGCGGACAAAACCCGTTGTACCGTCGGGTTCCTAAGCGCGGTTTCAACAACGATCGTTTCGCTACCGTGTTCGCGATCGTCAATCTTGACCAGTTGAACCGTTTTGCGGCGGGAACGGAAGTGACGCCGGAATTGCTTCTGAGCGAGGGCATTCTGAAAAATCCGAAAGACGGAATTAAAATTCTGGGCAATGGCGATCTGAACGTGCAGCTGACTGTTAAAGCTCATAAGTTCTCTCAGTCTGCAGCAGAAAAAATTCAAGCCGCCGGCGGTAAAACCGAGGTGATCTAATGTTCGCGACCGTCACTAACATTTGGAAAGTTGAGGACCTTCGCAAGAGGATCCTCTTCACCCTTTTCATCCTGTTAATTTACCGTATCGGTTCCTTCATTCCGGTCCCGAACATTAACAAAGACGTTCTGACGATGGCCGATCAAGCGGGTGCAGACCTGTTCGGCCTTCTGAACACATTCTCCGGCGGTGCGCTGTTCAACTTCTCCATCTTTGCTCTCGGGATTACGCCGTATATTACGGCTTCGATTATCGTTCAGCTGCTTTCCATGGACGTCATACCGAAGTTTTCGGAGTGGCAAAAGGAAGGCGAGAACGGCAAGCGCAAGCTGGCTCAGATCACTCGTTACGGAACGATTGTCCTGGGTCTCATCCAAGCTTTCGCTACGGCAATCGGCTTTAACCGGATGTACGCTTACGAAATGGTCATTGATGCGAACGTGGCGACGTATCTTATGATTGCCATCGTATTGACGGCAGGTACCGCGTTCCTGATGTGGCTCGGCGAGCAGATCAACGAAAAAGGTATCGGCAACGGGATCTCGATCTTGATCTTCGCGGCGATTATCGCTTCCATGCCTAAGCATGTTCGCGACATTTACGAAACCCAATTCGTGGATTCCAGCCAGTTGTTCCTGAACATCGTGAAGGTGTTGATCATCCTGATCGTGGTCGTGCTGATCATCGCAGGCGTCATCTTCATCCAGCAGGGGGTTCGCAAAATCCCGGTACAATACGCGAAACGGGTTGTCGGACAGAAAATGTACGGCGGCCAATCGACGCACATTCCGCTTAAAGTGAATGGCGCCGGCGTTATCCCGGTTATTTTCGCGGTATCGCTGCTGATGTTCCCGATCACGATCGCTCAATTCTGGGCTAACCAGGCTTGGGCGCAATGGATCATCAGCCACCTGTACTACGACAAGCCGCTTGGCATGGTCCTGTACGTGCTGCTGATTATCGGATTTACGTTCTTCTACACGTTCGTTCAGTTCAACCCTCAGCAGTTGGCGGACAATATGAAGAAGAACGGCGGCTACATTCCGGGCATTCGTCCGGGCAAGCCGACCGCCGGCTTCCTGACGCGGGTCATTACCCGCATCACGCTTGCGGGCGCGATCTTCCTGGCTTTGATCTCGGTTCTGCCGGTCTTCTTCGGCTTCCTTGCGGATCTTCCCCGTACGGTTCAACTGGGCGGCACCTCGCTGCTGATCGTTGTCGGGGTTGCGCTTGAGACAATGAAGCAAATCGAGAGCCAGCTGATCAAACGCCACTACAAAGGGTTTATCAATAAGTAATCTTCGAGACGGACAGGAGGAACAGCAATGAACATCTTGTTTATGGGGCCTCCTGGCGCCGGTAAAGGAACGCAGGCAGAGCGGATCGTCGCGCAATTCGGCATTCCGCACATCTCGACCGGTGATGCGTTTCGCTTAGCCATGAAGCAAGGCACGCCGCTGGGACAGAAGGCCAAGGAGTACGTGGACCAAGGACTTCTCGTTCCGGACGAAGTGACGAACGGCATCGTGCGCGATCGTCTCGCGGAGAAAGACTGCGAGAGCGGATTTCTGCTCGACGGCTTTCCGCGGACGATTGCCCAAGCCGAAGCGCTCGACGGCATGCTCGCCGAAATGGGTCGCAAGATCGACCATGTCATCAACCTCAAAGTGGACCGCGGATTTCTGCTGGCCCGCTTGACCGGAAGACGGATTTGCAAAACTTGCGGCACGGCGTATCATATCGTTTTCAACCCTCCCAAGCAGGAAGGCGTCTGCGACAAGGACGGGGGAGAACTGTATCAGCGTTCCGACGATACGGAGGAGAAAGTGGGCACGCGTCTTGACGAGTATACGAGCAAGACGGCTCCGCTGCTGACGTATTACGGCGACAAAGGGTTGCTCCGAGAAGTCGACGGAGAGAAGGATATCGATGCGGTAACGTCCGATATCGCTTCCTTGCTCAGAGGTTAATCGGCCATGATCGTGATCAAGTCCGAGAAAGAGTTGAGCTTGATGCGGGAGGCGGGCCGAATCGTCGCGGAGACGCATCGCTTGATGAAGCAAGCGGTCGCTCCCGGCGTGACGACCGCCGAACTGGATCGGATCGCCGACGCGTTCATCCGAAGCCAAGGCGCCGTTCCCTCTTTCAAAGGTTACAACGGTTTTCCCGCCAGCATATGCGCCTCCACGAACGAGGAACTCGTGCATGGGTTCCCCGGACCGCGGAAGCTCGTAGAAGGCGACATCATCAGCATCGATATCGGCGCACAGTATCAAGGGTATCACGGCGACTCCGCATGGACGTACGGGGTCGGCCAGATCGGCGGCGAAGCCCAGAGATTGCTGGACGTGACCGAAGCGTCCCTCTATGCGGGACTTGAGTTGGTCCGCCCGGACGTCAGGCTGTTCACGATTTCCCACGGCATTCAGAAGGTCATCGAAGACGCGGGCATGTCCGTCGTCCGAGAATATGTCGGTCACGGCGTAGGGGCGGCTCTTCACGAAGAACCGCAAATTCCGAATTACGGAATGCCGGATCGGGGACCGAGATTGAAGCCGGGGATGACGCTCGCGATCGAACCGATGGTCAATCTGGGAGAACGCTACGTGAAGACTCTGTCCGACAATTGGACGGTCGTTACGGTGGACGGATCCTTGTGCGCGCATTTCGAGCATACGATAGCCGTGACCGAAGACGGGTACGAAATTTTGACCCGTGCGTAAAGCCAGGTGAAGGATATGACGGTACAAGTGAAGCTTGCGCCCGGCGATCTCGTAAGAAGCCGGCGTGGAAAAGACGAAGGTGAGCTAGCGGTCGTGATCGCCCTCGTCGAGGAGCGTTTCGCGCTCGTGGCCGACGGCGATAAGCGCCGCTTCGATCGACCCAAACGCAAGAACGTGCTGCATCTCGAACGGATCGGGTTCCGAAGCGAGGAAGTCGCCAGCAGCATTCGCGACACTGGACGCGTAACCAACGCGAAGCTACGGTACGCTATCGGTCAAATCGAACGACGGCTCGGAACGCATGCTGAAGAGAAAGGAGAATGACGGTGGCCAAAGAGGACGTCATCGAGGTGGAAGGTACGGTCGTTGAACCGTTGCCGAATGCCATGTTCAAGGTAGAGCTCGAGAACGGACATCAAATCCTTGCTCATGTTTCCGGCAAGCTCCGGATGCATTTCATACGGATTCTGACGGGGGATAAAGTGGTTATTCAATTGTCACCCTATGATCTGACGCGCGGTCGTATCACCTACCGCAAATAAGCTCGTTCGCTCCGTGACAACTGTCGCTGTCACACCCGTGACGATCGAACCGCGACGTCGGAGACTCGCACGTTCGGATCGCACTCGTGTCGACCGAACCGCGACGTCGGGGACGCGCACGTTCGGATCGCACAATTAAGGAGGGTATTATCATGAAGGTGAGACCTTCGGTCAAACCGATTTGCGAGAAATGCAAAGTCATTCGCCGCAAAGGTAACGTGATGGTTATCTGCGAAAACCCGAAGCATAAACAAAAACAAGGCTAACGATAGAAGGAGGTGCCTCTAAACTATGGCACGTATATCTGGTGTTGACCTCCCGCGCGACAAGCGCGTGGAAATCGCCCTGACGTACATCTTCGGAATTGGCAAGTCCACTTCCCAGAAGGTTCTGGCGTCTGCGGGCGTCAATCCCGACACTCGCGTTCGTGATCTGACCGAAGACGAGCTGGCTCGTCTGCGCGAAACGATCGACAAAGAAGTGAAGGTCGAGGGCGACTTGCGTCGCGAAATTGCACTAAACATCAAACGGCTGATCGAAATCGGCTGCTATCGTGGCATCCGTCACCGCCGCGGTCTTCCGGTTCGCGGACAACGTTCGAAGACGAACGCTCGTACACGCAAAGGTCCGCGTCGTACGGTAGCGAACAAGAAGAAATAAGGGGGGATAACAAAACATGGCACAAAAGGGCAAGAAAGTCGTTCGTACCAAGCGTCGTGATCGGAAGAATATCGACTCCGGCGTGGCACATATCCGTTCCACGTTCAACAATACGATCGTTACGATTACGGACCCGCACGGCAACGCCATTTCCTGGGCAAGCTCCGGCAACCTCGGCTTCAAAGGCTCCCGTAAGAGCACGCCGTTCGCGGCTCAAATGGCTGCCGAATCCGCAGCTCGCGCTGCGATGGAACACGGTATGCGTTTGGTTGAGGTATCCGTTAAAGGTCCCGGCGCAGGCCGCGAAGCCGCGATTCGTTCGTTGCAAGCTGCCGGTCTTGAAGTCAGCATGATTAGAGACGTAACGCCGATTCCGCATAACGGCTGCCGTCCTCCGAAACGCCGCCGCGTTTAACAACGTTGCTGTTGTGGTATCAAACAAGAACAACTTGAGAATAATGGTTGTAACGGTTAGGCATACTACACGGTTTACCCTATAAACATTTCTCCATGTGAATAAGACGAAGCGATTCGTCGGGTGAGCAAAGGCAACGTCTGCGACGTTTTGAAGGAGGTTTTGGTTATGATAGTCATCGAAAAACCAAAAATCGATTCCGTGGAAATTCATGATGACAAGAGATACGGGCGTTTTGTCGTGGAGCCGCTGGAACGCGGCTACGGCATGACGCTCGGCAACTCTCTCCGCCGCATTCTGCTGTCGTCCTTGCCGGGCGCAGCCGTAGTTTCGGTGCAGATCGACGGCGTGCTTCATGAATTCTCCACGATTCCGGGTGTTATCGAGGATGTCACGCAAATCATCCTCAACCTGAAGCGCTTGTCGCTGAAGATCCACTCGGACGAGGAGAAAGTGCTCGAGATCGATGCGGAAGGCGACGGAGTCGTGACGGCCGGCGATATTCGCGCGGACAGCGACGTCGAAATTCTGAATCCGGATTTGCACATCGCGACTCTGGCTTCGGGTGCCCGGCTGCACATGCGCATTTTCGCGCGCGTTGGCCGCGGTTACGTCCCTTCGGATCGGAACAAGAAGGAAGATCAGCCGATCGGCGTCATTCCGGTCGATTCGATCTACACCCCGATTACCCGCGTCAACTATCAAGTCGAGAATACGCGCGTCGGCCAGGTCACCAACTACGACAAGCTCACGCTTGAAGTATGGACCGACGGCAGCATCCGGCCTGAAGAAGCGGTGAGCTTGGGCGCGAAAATTCTGACCGACCATCTCTCCTTGTTCGTAGGACTTACGGATGAGGCCAAAGATACCGAGACGATGAAGGAAAAAGAAGAGGACAAGAAAGAAAAAGTGCTCGAGATGACCATCGAGGAGCTCGATCTCTCCGTCCGCTCTTACAACTGCCTGAAGCGTGCCGGCATCAATACCGTTCAAGAGCTGATCACGAAAACCGAAGAGGACATGATGAAGGTCCGCAACTTGGGCCGCAAGTCTTTGGAGGAAGTTCAAGAGAAGCTCGAAGAACTCGGACTCGGCTTGCGCTTCGAGGAATAGCATCGTTACCAGCAGCAAAGGAGGGAAAACAAAATGGCTTATCAAAAACTGAGTCGCGATTCCAGCGCGCGGAAGGCTTTGTTTCGCGATCTGACGACCGACTTGTTCCTGTATGAGCGTATTCAGACGACCGAGGCGAAAGCCAAGGAAGTTCGCTCGATCGCGGAACGTCTGATCACGTTGGCTAAACGCGGCGACCTGCACGCTCGTCGTCAAGTGGCGGCGTTCGTTCGTCGCGAGACGCTGAATGGCGAGCAAGACGCCATCCAAAAACTGTTCTCCGAGCTCGCTACGCGTTACGCGGAGCGTCCGGGCGGATATACGCGCATTCTGAAGCTGGGACCTCGCCGCGGAGATTCGGCTCCGATGGTGTATCTCGAGCTTGTAGACCGCGCGTAAGCAGCGGAGCAAAAAAGGATGGACCGAATCTCGTATTCGGATCATCCTTTTTTTGTGGGGTTTGGCGGCTATCGATAGGCTGGAGGAGATCGCGTGCGCAATATCGCTCTAATCGTCAGCTATGACGGAACGGACTATAGCGGATTTCAAAGCCAACCGGGCGGCAATACCGTTCAGGACAAGCTGGAAGAAGCGATCTTCAAGCTGTCCGGCGAGCGGGTGCGAATGCTGGGGTCGGGGAGGACGGATGCCGGCGTGCATGCCAGATGCCAGGTCGTGAATTTCCCGACGGCGTCGAGCATTCCGATCGAACGCTGGGCGATCGCGCTTAACGCGAGATTGCCCGGGGATATCGTCGTTCAGAGCGCTTATCTAGTTCCCGACGACTTCCACTCTCGCCATCATGCCTTGAATAAAACCTACCGCTACACGATCAATTGCAACCGGGTGCCGGATTTGTTTCGCAGAAGGTACGAATTTCACCATCCTACTCCGCTAGACCTGGGTGCGATGAGGGAAGGGCTGACGCATTTGGTCGGAGAACACGATTTCTCCGCGTTTACGTCGCCT
>JAEZZE010000478.1 GCA_023418755.1 Bacillota bacterium
ATCCGAGTACCCGCTCGATTGTACCGTTCCGCACGCCGATCCGAGTGCCCGCTCGACTGTGCCGTTCCGCACGCCGATCCGAGTACCCGCTCGGTTGTGCCGTTCCGCACGCCTACCCGAGTGCTCGCGCTAACTCCGCTAAAATCCGTGAAGCCGTTGCTCCATTTTCATTCGCTTCATCAGCGATTTGTACACCTGGTCGGCAAGTTGGTCCGGATTAAGCTGCGGCAGAGCGCTGATCGCCTTCTGCAGCGCTTCCTCGCTAATCTCCGGAAGCGGTTCGGGCGCGACATTCCGAACTGGGCTCGTCCCCCCAGCCGTTACCGTCGAGTTGCGGCGTAATTCCAATATTGCGTCTTGTTCGAGCGTATGCGCTGGCGAATCTGCAAGGTTGCCCGGAGCCTCCGCATCGCGTCTTGCCCCGGTCGCCGGCAACGCGGCGTGCGCAAGCGACAAACGAGGAGCTTCGGTCTGGTCGGGCTGTACGGGCGAATTCTGTTGGATCGGCAATTGCGGATTTTGGCGAGACCGACGAAACGGACGCGCCGCAAGCACGCCCGGCAAAGCCGTCCGAACCGACTTGCCGTCCGCAATCACGAGACTGAGAGAGAGCTTCCTTCCCATGGTACGAACAGTCGGCGACCGGTTCGGTTGCCGATCGTCAACTATCCCTTTGTTCGCATCATGCGGTTGAACTTTCCACGCAGCAAGCTGCATAGCTTCGGCCTCCGTTTCGGTCCTTCGTCCAGCCGGCATCCTCTGGCCAGCAGATTCATCCAGACCGGTTTCGGGCAGATGACCGCGCCTTAGGAGGATGGATGCTCTTGCTTGTTTTGACTGCGATACCCGAAACAATGGCTTACTTGATTGCCGTTGCCCAGCAAGGCTTTCGAGATTTACTGTCGGAACCATAAGGTTACGCCGTCCCAACGCGCCGTCTGATCCAATCGGGCTGGAACGATTCGTTGCCGAAGTTCGAACTCCCTCGCTTGTCGTCTCCCCCCGGCGGGCAAACCATACGATCTTGCCCTGATGAATCCGACTTTGGGCTCCAAGCAACTCCGCATTAGCGGAGCCCGGGATTCTCAAGCCGGTTTCACCTTTTGCACGACCCGATATGCTCGTTCCACGAAGGCCGTGAATCGGAATCGCCCGGAAGCTGCCCTCTTGCCTGCTCCCTCCTGCTCGATCAGGTGCCCTAGTTCCTCTAATATTCGAGTGAACCGTCGAAGTTGAGATTGCGCCTGCGGGTCCTTGTCCCCCCTCGCGAGTCTGATCTTGCGCTCCCGTACCACGAGTTCTCGCATAAACTGTCGGAGATGGAGCTGCACCCTTGGAGCTTTGTTGACTCTCGCCGGCTCGACCGGTTGCTCCCGCTCCTCGGATATTCGCGTGAACCGTCGGAGCTGGGTCCGCACCAGCGGGATCTTGTCCCTTCTCGCCAATTCGGCCGAACGCTCCCGTTCCTCGAACATTCTCGTGAACCCTTGGCGATTGATCGCCGCCGGCTGCATCGCGCCCAGGTTCGCCGGTATGTTCCGGAGTATGCAATCCTCGATCGGTACCGCGCCCTGTCCCCGCCGTACCGGCTTCTCTCGCTTTTTCCGAACTCCGATTACTGTTCGCGCCGGCAACGGAAGAAGCGTTCCCGCCAATTGAGTCGATGCGTGGAAAACCGCCGGTTAATCGATGCGACAGCTTCAGCGAGCCCGCCGCCAGCCTAAGCCTGGCCTCCGCCTGAAGAAACCGCCGACGATCCCGTACAGGTTCACTCGTTTCCGAATCGGTATCCGCCGTTTGCGATCCCGCGGCTCTCATGCTTAAGCCGCTTAATGCCGTATCCATGCCTGACTCTTGCGTTCTCGCGGCCTTCATGCCCAAGCCGCTCTTCGCCGCAATCGGCAAGCCTCGCTCCGCCAGGCTCCGATAAACGAGTGGCAGCGGCGAATCGGCGCCCGGTTTGCGCAGCAGCCAAGATCGCCCGCCCAGAGCCGGTTGCGGCCCGACGGATCTCGTTCCTTGCGCAGCCTGTATCTCTTCCGTTCGCCCGCGCGGACTTGTCGGCCGCTCCGCTTTAGCCCCGAATGAAGCAGCCGTCTCCCCGGGTAACCCCGGCTTCAGCGCATGAGACAGCCGCAACGCGGAACGGCTCCAAGGTCTCGTATGCGTTTGCGCCCCGTCGGCAAATATGTCGCCGTCCATACCGGGCCGACTCCCCTCCGACGATAGACCGGAAGAAGATTCATCGGCAGGCGAAGCTTGCTCTTGACGGGGTTGCCCCCTCGTTCCTCTGTCGGGCGATCGCTTCCCGACTTTGCCGGAGTCGCCGGCAGAGAACGCGTCTGACCGTTCGCTATCGTCGAATCGTCCGCCGTTCTCCCGGACTTCGGCTAATCGCTCCGCATCCGCCGGAGGTACCGGATTCGGGAACGTCATGCTGCCGGGGAGCCTCTCCTCTCGCCTCGTTTCGGTCGCATGCGGCAAACCCGGTCCTGCGCTCCCGTTCGTTTCCGAACTGCCGCTTAAACGCTCCGGCTGCCGCACCGCTTTGCCCGACGATGGCGGACCTGCACGATTCCCCCCCTCATGCGAAGCCGAAGAACCGATGGCCGAAGCGCTTCCGTCAAAGCGCAGCTTGGGGTTCACGAAGAGAAGCTGAGCATTGAAGGGCTGCGTGCTCTTCGTCCGCGAACGGTCGGCCGGTTCGTTCCCTTTCTTTCGTTCGCGTACATTCGGTTGCTTTCGGTTGACCTCGCCCGACGTCCCGGAGCGAAGCGGAATTTTTCCCGCCGCTGCCTTGTCGCGCTCCCTTCGGAAAGCCGCATTCGCCTTCGCGCTCATCGGCCAAGCCGTTCGCAGCGCCAGCGACTCGGCAAAGGAAATCCGCCCGGCCCCATCCCTGGGAACCTCGTAAGCCTCATCCCCGAAACCGTCTCCGTCTCCATCGTCGGTCTCGCGAATACGGGATTTTTCTTCTATAGAAGCGGCCGTCTCGTTCCCGGACAAGCGATTTTTGTTCTTGCGAGCCTTTCCGGCCGTCTTGGCTGAAGCGGGACCGTCTTTCCGGCTGTCGGGCAACTCGTCCGAACGGCCTTTCAAATCCGCAGCCAGCGCCGCTTCCCTGATCCGCCGTTGCTGGACGACGACGCGCACCGCCTCGCGAACGACGACCGTGCGGCGCTCCACGATTTTCTCGCGTACCACCACTTTTTCGCGCTCTACCAGTTTCTGCCGTTCGATCACCTTTTCCCGTTCGGTGACGCGATCCTTCCCCGCCGGTCCCGGACGATCCCGAACGATGTCGCGATACCGGATTTCCGGCTTATCCCGCGAGGGAGAGACCGCCCCGGCGGCATGGGCACGCTCCGGAGGGCGAAAAGGAGCCCGTTCCCGGCCTTTTGGGGGCTTCTCCTGCGAAGAAACCCGAAAAACGAGAGGCTGCCCGCTCCGAACCCCGGGACGAATCGGACCGTACTTGCCCGCGATCTCGCCGGCGAACCGCGCATGGGCGGGTGCCGCTCCCGCATATCGCCGGCCTGCGCCTGCGGGTGCCGCTCCTGCGGATACCGCTCCCGCATATCGCCGACCTGTGCCGATCCTCAACCTAGCCCCTCCTCTCTACGCGTCTTCCGCAGCCTCTAAGCTCTGAATATCGTTTTTACTCCGTTATGTACCAATTCGATCGTCTCGATCGCCACCTCGCTCGAGGAGGCGATCAGGCTCGGGCCGCTCCATTTGACCGGATACGCGTCGAAAAAATTCCACCGGCAAAGCTCGGCCCCGTCCTGCTTGTATAAAATGATAGAGCCGCTTTTGCGGGTTGCCGTCCCTTGCGACGCCTGAGCGTACCAATTCCACAGCTCCTGCGAGGAGGTCAGTCCCCGCTTGAGCGTAATCGTCGAATTCCGCACGCCCTTGGGCAGCCGGTGAACGTACCCGTTGACGCCGCCCTCGCGGATTTCCTCGTATTCGATTTGCGATTCCAAGCCGTGCGCTTCGGAGAAGCCGGCGACGAGCATTCCGTCGAGCTCGACGGCGAAGCGAAACGCTCCGTTTACTTTATGATGCGTTGCGGCCGCGGACACGTTCCGTCGTCACCTCTTTCCGAATACGTCGAACACGTTTTGCTTTTCCGGCTCGTCGTTAAGCTTGCGGTTGATTTTCGAGATTTCGTCGCACCATCTGCGCCGTTCCCGATGCTCCATGTTCATGATCTCATCGTGGGGCCAATGAAAATAATAGGCGATGAAGCCGACTTCCTCGTAGATTCTATCGGGAGAATAAGCTACGAGAGGCCCTCCGTTACGGATAAAAAATCGACTTCCACCTCGTACTCGTGATCGCATTTCGGACATGCGGTATGCAGCTTCGGAGATTCCAGATCGTTGATCTGCCTGTACAAGTTTTGCAAATAGGCCAGATCGGCGGTAAACAGCTTCTCTATCGTTTTCGTATCGACGTGCTTCACGTCCCCGAGCCGGGTAATGACGCGAGCCAGCAAAATAATCGTCAAATAGCTCTGATTCTGCTGCACGCGGGGGTCTCTCATCGGTAAAATTTCGTCCGCGGCGGTCGCAAGACGCATCACGCCCCGCTTATGCAGCGTGCCGCCGTCGTCCACGTAGCCGCGCGGCAGCTCGAACTCGTATTCCGTCTGAAAAGCCATTGTCGCTCCCACTCCTTGCTTCATTCGTCCCAAAAAAAGCAAAACAAGAGAGAGGGCCTCCCTTGTCGGTAAACGCTATTCCGTTCGTTATTGCCGCAACGGGGTTCCCGACCGGACTGGCCCGTCGGCGCAGCCCCCCGGTGCGGGGGATGCCGCGCGCTGCCGGACTCTCATTATGCCAATCTGTTCCGCCGCCGTTTCCCGGTCCTCGGCGAAGGAAGGCCAACTCTCTCAATCGATAAGATTAGGCCGTGCGGGTCATCCCCTCGTGGGCCAGCTCGAGCAGCTCGATCGCCACTTCCGCGCCCGATCCGTTAAAGGACGGAGCCGTGTAGCGAACCGGCCAAGCCTCGATCACTTGCCATGTCGCCACGTCGCCGCCTTCCTCGTCGATGGCGATAATCGTGACGGTCTTGCGCTCTACCGTGCCGTTGATGCACTCCTGAACCCACTCGTATAGCTCCAACGATTCGGTAGCGCCCCACCGCAGCGTAATATTGCCGTACCGGGCTAGGCCCGGAAGCTTGCGGGGCGTAATGACCTCATTTCCCTCGCGGTATTGCACGACGTCGAAGGAGGCGTCGAACCCGGCGACTTCGCTGAATCCGGCCTGCTCCAAGCCCTCGACCTCGACACGGAATCTAAAATTGCGGTACGGATCATTGCGTTCTCCTGGCATGGATATCCTCTATCCCCTTCCGTTCATATTGGATGTTTCCTCAATTTATCGTTCATTCCGAACTATGCGGCAGCTTACTCGGAGCCGGTTTTCTGAGTGATGCGGAAGACGACGAATTCGGCCGGTTTCACCGGAGCGACGCCGATCACGCAGATCAGGCGGCCGTTGTCGATGTCGTCCTGCGTCATCGTGCTGCGGCCGATATCGATGTAGAACGCTTCGGAAGCGCTGCTGCCCATTAAAGCGCCGTCGCGCCAGATACGCGTCAGAAACGCGTCGATCGTGCGCTGGACGCGTGCCCACAACTGCTCGTTGTTCGGCTCGAACACGACCCAGTTGGTGCCGCCCTTGATCGACTCTTCGAGGAAAATGAACAGACGGCGAACGTTGACGTATTTCCACAACGTATTGGACGACGCCGTGCGGGCGCCCCATACGCGGATGCCTTGACCCGTGAAGGAACGGATCAAGTTGACTCCGGCCGGGTTGAGAATGTCCTGCTCGCCTTTGTTGTACTGCACGTCAAGGCCGACTACGCCGCGCAGCACTTCGTTGGCGGGAGCCTTCTGCACGCCGCGCGTCGTGTCGGACCGGGAGTAGATGCCCGCGATCGTGCCGGACGGAGGAACGAAAACGTTCCGTTTGTCGAGCGGATCGAACACCGATAGCCACGGATTGTACAGCGCGCAATAGCTGGAATCGAACAGATTGCGGTGCGTCATTACGTCCGCGACCTTCGTCTTCTCGCGCGGAATGTCGAGAATCGCGAAACGGCTGCCCAAGTTTTCGCAATGCGCGACAAGGGACAATTGCACGTTAGGGTCGGTTACGCCCGGAATCGCCATAATGCTGACGACGTCGTTGTCGATGAACGCCTGGATGCCCGTGCGGCGTCCCGGTCCGCGGTCTTCGCCGATGAAATCGGCCGCGGAGATGCCGTCGACCGAGCCGTCGCTGCCGCCGGAGAGCACGAATTCCACCTTGCCCGACGCGCCCGCTCCGGATACCGTCTCGAACGGATGCGTAGCGTCCGTCGACAAGACCAGCGCCTGCACGTTGACCAGATTGGAGCGTCCCGCGACTTTCTCGACGAACGTCGGAGCTTCCGGATTCAGGCTGACTTTCTCGAAGCTTTCCACTTCGTCGTTGTACACGACGTGAAGCGTAAACTCGCAAGTGGACAATATTTTCGAAGGCAGCAGCGCTTCGTCCACGACGTCGCCCGACAGTTCCTCGGCCAACTCGATCACGTTGCCTTGCACGCTTACGACGCGATTGTACTGCGTCTCTCCGCCGGCATTAAAAGCGACGACGTCGCCCGCGTAAAATCCGCCGGCGTTCTTGACGCGATAGCGCCGTTCCGTTACTTCGTAGATTTGCGTCTTCGCTTTGCTGGCGTCGGTAACGACGACCTTCACCAGGTTGCCCCAGGCTCCCGGATTTTTCGCCGCGATGCTCAGCTTCTCCGAGACGGAGCCCGCGTTCGCGGCAGACTTCGCATCCGAAGGAGCGACGCGCATAACGTAGCAGCGCGAGCCTCCGTTCATGAAAAATTGATCCACCGCGTAAGCCAAATAGCGGTAGCTTCCGAATGCGCTTTCGGACAAGTAGGATCCGAAATTACGCTGAAAATCGGCAGGGCTCGTAATAAGCAGAGGCAATCCTTCGACCGCTCCCCGCTGCGCAAGTCCGATGAAACCGGCGGTGCTTGTGCTTACGCCGTCGAGCGGCTTGGAGCCGCTCTCGAATTCCTCTACATATACCCCAGGCGACAAATACTCAGCCATGATCCCCGGTTTCTCCCCGCTACGTATGTATGTAAATTCTCCGTCTGGCTGCTCGTAAGGGGAAAACCAGTTCCTCCTCTCTCAAAATGGGTTTATCTTATCGTCAACCGGAATCGTCTTGCCGCTCGGCATTTCGTCCAATTAACGCCACGCCCTCATGAAACGCCGACGGTAAACGCGGGGATCCGCGAAACCCGCCCGCCTTCCGCCTGCCATACCGTCTTCCAGATTCGTTCTCCCGCCGCGATCTCTGCATGAATCCGGCAAACCGCGGGCAGCAGCCCCCGGAACGGCAAAATCGCGGTGCCCGAGGCGTCGCTCGTCGCGCGCACGGCCGGCAGCAACCGCGCTCCCCGGCTCCACCCGCCCGACAAGGGCCGGTCAAGCAGGATCGCGTTCTGCTGGTCGGCCCAATCGGCCATCCGGTTCCATTCCGGCTCCGAGCCGTCCCTGCCCATCAGCACGAACGCGTCTCCGGGCGCCAGCCGGCCGTGCCCGGGCGCGATTTTCAGCCGTAGGCCATCGCCTCCGTTCCGATCTTCCGCCAAGCGCCCCCGGACCGCCGCCTCGTCGTCTATGTAAGCTTTGATCTTCGCGCCCGCCAGCGGGCTTCCGCCGGTATCGCGCAGTTCCACGATCGCTCCGGTGCCGGCGGCCGGGGGAACGTAGATCCGGTTCGGGAGCAGGCTCAACGTCAAGACCGTCGGAGCTCCGCCGCCTTCCGGAAAAACGATCTCCTCGCTCACTTCCCGATATACGGCCGATGCGATCGTCAGGGTGCGGCGGCCGCCCGGCACGTCCAGAAACACATAGCTTCCGTCCGAGCTCCGAACCGGTCTGCGGCCGATTCCTTCCAGCGTTACCTGCAGCGAAGAAGGCGCGGGCGCCGTTCCGGTCCATATGTCGAAAGGCCTCACCGCCAACGAGCAGCGGGTAACGAACGTTCTCTCGGCTCCTTCCACCGCCGTCAACCTCCCTTGTCGCGCAGCGTGATGCGACGCTCCAGCACGCGGGAGCCCGGCTTGACGCGGTTCGATTCGAGCAGCACCGGGCCGACGCGATACACGAGCGAGAGCTTGTACGGGTTGTCCCCGAACTGCCAGAGCTGCGTCAATTGATCCGAGCTCAGGTTTTCCGGCGTGATCCGCAGCTCCTCCCCGTTTTCCAGCAGAGTCCCTTCCAGATAGGGGCTGCGCAGCACGGAATTGTCGTACAGCACCTGCATCGCTTTCCCCAGTATTCGGTGCTCGTCCAAAATCCGCGTATGCAGATCCGCGGCGGAGTGAGCCGTCAGCATATATTGCAGATCGATCGCAAGCGGCGGGTAGCGGAGCACGCCGCCTTGCGGCAGCATCTCGTTGCGCCTGGCTTCTCCGTTCTCCCGGATGCTGCACAGATAGAGCGACAGAGCCAGATCCCCTTTGTCGACGGGGGAGGCCATACCGATCAGATCGGGCCGGGGGACGGGATCCGGGGACAATTGTTCGCGCAGCAGCTTGAGCAAGCTTAAGCCGACGTCCGCCACAACGGTATATCCTCCGATATGGGCTCCTCCTTCCGTGAGATTTCTGAAAAATTTCTAAAAAATTCTACATTTCGACTTTATTATAGCGATAAAAACCCGGGGTGACTATCCAATTGTTGCGTTTTCTTCGTCTAAATACGGGGAAAAGTTTTCTTTCACGAGAATTTTCCCCATTTTTCGCAATTCCTGCCTCGCCGCGCGGACGAAATGCTCCATTTGGATCGGCTTTCCGGAGCCCGCAGCAAGGAACGCGGCGGCCAGCGCGATATTCTTGATGTAGCCTCCCGACACCTCCAGCCGGGCAGCCAGGAACGCCAAGTCCACCTCCGCCGCCACCGGCGCTTGCGGCGGGAGATGAACGCGGAATATCCGCTCCCGCTCGGCCGCGTCGGGAAAAGGAAACTTGACGACGAAGCTCATCCTCCGGATCAGCGCCTCGTCCATGTTCTGAAGAAGATTCGTCGCCAGAATCGACACGCCGTCGTACGCCTCGATCCTCTGGAGCAAATAAGCCGCCTCCAGATTCGCGTATTTGTCGTGCGCGTCCTTGACCTCCGTCCGCTTGCCGAACAAGGCGTCGCCCTCGTCGAAAAACAGGATCGCGCCGCTGTTCTCCGCCTCTGCGAACAGCTCGCTGAGCCTTTGCTCGGTCTCGCCGATATATTTGCTGACGATTCTCGACAAATCGATCCGGTACAGCTCCAGTCCCAGCTCCCCGGCGATGATCTCGGCGGCCATCGTTTTGCCCGTGCCGGGCGGTCCGGCAAACAGCAGGCTGAGCCCTTTGCCGTACGGAAGCTTGCGGCCGAAGCCCCATCGCTCGTAGACCGTTTCGCGGTTCATAAAGCGGTCGCAAGCTTCCCGAATAAGCGCATACGGCTCGTCCGCGAGCACGAGGTCGTCCCACGTTCTCGCCGGTACGATCCGGTCGGCAAGCTGCGCCAGCCGATGCCGGAACTGCCCGCGGCTCGCCGTCTCGATCTCGCCGCGGTCCGGCATTCCGGCCCCGCGGCTCATTGCCAGAGTTGCCGCCTGTCGCCAGGCGCTGCCGATCTGGCCCGGAGTAAACCGGTACTTGTCCGCCAGCTCCCGCCACATCCCGGGCTCGTACTCGGCGGCGCCGTCCATCGCCTCGGCCCGCCAGAACGCCTCCCGTAAGGAAGCCGGAGGAATAACGGCCTCGCCGTAAATCCAGCCTGCGGACTCCGGAACCGGCAGCTCCGAAGGCTGTCGCCGGACGTGCGACGTCCAGCCGATCAGCGGCCTCGCGGCGTATCGAACGTAGCGATTCAGCGCCGTTTCGATCGCTTCGCGGTGATGCACCGCCGAGCCGGAAGCCGCATGTTCCTCCCTGAACACGATCGCCGCGTCGGTCAGTACCGCTTCGCGGACGATCCGCGCCAGCGCCGTCGCGGCTCCGTCCGTCTCCTCCGGAAGGCCGCGCAGGCGGACGACGAGCAGCCGCTGCCGTCTCTCTCCGGCCAGGTGGGCGAAGCGCAGCCTCTTGCCCCCGCCGGACGGACCGGACAGATGAACGAACGGCACGCTTCCCCGTCCCGCCGCTCCGCCGTCGGCCAGACCTTGCAGCGAGAGCATGACCGGATCTTCCGGAACGAGCGCGGGCAGCTCCTCGGGAGATCGCGGTTCGCGCGCTTCGACGATGCCGTCCAGCCGGGCGTCGAGCGACTCCGCGCGCAGCAAGTAACTGATCGTCCGCTCGTCCAGGCGCAGCGCCGTCTTCAGCTTCGGACGGGCTTGGATTCCCCCGCCGCCATACGGCTCCTCCGGCTCGAGCAGCAGAGCGCGCAGAGCACCGCCTCCGCTCAGCAGCTTTCTGGCTTCGGCAACTTCGTCTTCCGAATCGCAAAGAAGCCGATACGCCAAATCCGGCGTCGGCGCCTTGCACGTAATATCGTCGTTGAAATAGGCGTACCATTTCTCGTATCTCCGGCTCGTTTCCGCGGCAAGGCAGAGCACGACGAGCCGGCGTTCCCAAACCGTAAGGCGCAGCCTTGCGCACATCTGCGGCAGCGGAAGCTCCGCGCCTGCCCGCATGGAAGCTTCCGCGGCAAGGGCGATCTCCCTCTCGCAAGCCCTGCGGTCGCGAACGTATCGCAGCCATGATTCCGGCGGCGCCTTCCCTTCGTCCGCCTCCGGCTCCATCAGCTCCTCCGCGGTAACGACCAGCCCTCTCGGCCCGATCAGCGGCTGCGCGAACGGATTGCCTCCGCCCAGCTCCAGCAAAGTCAGCAGTCCCTCGTCCAACCAAGCCAACTCTGCGTTCAGGTGATCTTGCGCGTTTAGAAACGGTTCGACTTGTCCCACTTCTTCTCGTTTCCTCCTTCAAAGGCTCGCTCGGCCTTGGGCAACACTCGATACGCTCGCGGAGCGTGCTTATTCGTCGGCCGCCGGCCCCTGGTGGCTCGTTAAGCTCGCTGGGCGCGCTTATTCGCCAACCGCTGGCTTCGGGTGGCTCGTTAAGCTCGCCGCGCACGCTTATTCGCCAGCCCCCGGCCCCGGGCGGCACTTTAAGCTCGCCGGGCACGCTTATTCGCCAACCGCCGGCTTCGGGCAGCACTTTAAGCTCGCCGGACGGGCTTATTCGCCAACCGCCGGCTACGGGCGGTACGTTAAGCTCGCCAGGCGCGCTTATTTGTCGGCTCCCGACTCAGGGTGGCTCGTTAAGCCCGCCAGGCGCGCTTATTTGTCGGCCGCAGGCTTCGGGCGGCTCGTTAAGCTCGCCGGGCGCGCTTATTCGCCAACCGCCGGCTTCGGGCGCCACGTTAAGCTCGCCGGGCGCGCATATTCGTCGGCTGCCGGCTTCGGGCGGCTCGTTAAGCTCGCCGCGCACGCTTATTCGCCAGCCCCCGGCTCCGGGCGGCACTTTAAGCTCGCCGCGCACGCTTATTCGCCAGCCGCAGGCTCCGGGCGGCACTTTAAGCTCGCCGCGCACGCTTATTCGCCAGCCCCCGGCCCCGGGCGGCACTTTAAGCTCGCCGGGCGCGCTTATTCGCCAACCGCCGGCTTCGGGCGGCACGTTAAGCTCGCCGCGCACGCTTATTCGCCAGCCGCCGGCTACGGGCGGCACTTTAAGCTCGCCGGGCGGGCTTATTCGCCAACCGCCGGCTTCGGGCGCCACGTTAAGCTCGCCGGGCGCGCTTATTCGTCGGTTGCCGGCTACGGGCCGCTCGTTAAGCTCGCCGCGCACGCTTATTCGCCAGCCGCCGGCCCCGGGCCGCACTTTAAGCTCGCTGGGCGCGCCTACGCTTATTCGGCCCGCTTATCGCCTCAACAAGGTAAGCACCGCAATGTCGTCCGACTGCGGCGCCCCGTCCGCGAACATGAAGACGTGCATGAGCAGCGCGTCGATCGTCTCGGCGCTGGACATGCCCGGCGTCATCTCGAGAAATTGCCGCAGACGGTCCGAAGAATACTGTTCCTGTTCCCCGTTTTCCGCCTCGGTAATGCCGTCGGTGTAGAGCAGCAGACGGTCTCCCGGTTCAAGCGACAGGCGGGCGTCGTGATAGACGGCGTCTTCCATCGCGGCGAGCGGCAGGCTTTTCTTCAGCTTCACCGGCTCGATGCTTCCGTCGGCGCGCACGACATAAGGCGTGCAATGGCCGCCCTCGCTCATGACCAGTTCGCCCGTGGAGCATGTGTATACGCCGCAGACGATCGTCGCGAATACGAGCGGATTGTCGCGCGCCAGCTCGTCGTTGACCATCGTCAGCAGCTCTCCGGGGGACAGGCCCGGGCCCATTTTACCCTTAAGCAGCGTCAGCGTGACCGCCATGAACAACGCGGCGGGAATGCCCTTGTCCGAGACGTCGCCGAGCGCGAAGAATAGATGGTCGTCGTCGATTTTGAAGAAATTATAGAAGTCTCCCCCGACTTCCTTGGCCGATTTAAGCAGCGCGCAGACGTCATAGGGCTCGTACGCGGAAGGCATCGTCCGGGGCAGGAAGCTCATCTGGATCGTGCCCGCCACCTGCAGCTCGCTCTCCAGCCGCTCCTTAATCGCCGTCGTCGACCGGAGCTCCGCGAGGGACTCCTCGACTTTGGCGTACAGCCGCGCGTTTTCCAGCGCGACCGCCATCGGCCGGGCTACCTGCTCGAGCAGCAGCCGGTCCCGGTTCGTAAACTTGCCGCCCATCCTGTTGATGACTTGCAGCACGCCCTCGACCTTGTCCCGATTGACGATCGGCACCGTCAGCAGGTTGCGCGTCTCGAACCCGGTCTGCTCCGCCACCCGGTTGGACCAGCGCGGATCGGCCTTCGTGTCGTTGACGATCAGGCTTTGCCCGCTTTGCGCCACGTTTCCGGCAATGCCCTCGCCGGGACGCAGCCGGATCTCTTGGACCTGCGCCCCCTTCTCTCCCTGGGCCAGCTCGAAAAACAGCTCGTCCGTCTCGGGATCGACCAGCAGCACGGAGGCCGCCTCGACCGGGAGCACCCGCTTCGCCGTATTCATGATCAGTTCCATTTGTTCGCTGCGCTTCAACGTCGAATTGAGCTGCATGCTGATTTCCAGCAGCGTTTTCATTCGGCGAAGCCGCGCCCGCAGAAGCGCGTACACCGCTCCGGCGCCGGCCGCCGTCCCGACAAGCGCGCCGATGCCTGCGGCCGCCCATTGCCCATCCATGCGATCACCCACTTTCGCTTGCGAGCGACATGCGCGCAGCCTATGCTTTCAACCGTTCGAGCGCTTCCTCGGTCGAATCCGCCGTTTCGAGAATGCTCAAGAAGCCCGACATTTCGAACACGTCCCGCACCTGGTCGTTCATGCTCGCGCAAATCAGCCGGCCTTGCAGGCTTCTGACTTTTTTCGCCGCCACCAGCACGACGCGCAGACCTGCGCTGCTTATGTATTGCATCGCCGAGAAATCGAAAACGAACCGGGTGTTTCCTTCCGCGGTCAAGGACAGGAACGAAGCTTCCGCCGTCTGGGCGTGCTGTCCGTCCAGGCGTCCTTCTATGCTCATGATGGCCGCGCCTTCGCGCTGCGTCGTTACGATAATCACCGTTAATCTCCTCCCGAATGCGTTGAACCGAACCGGCCTCCCGACCTAGCGGCGGCCGGTCCGCGATATCAGATCGTTTTGCGAAGAATGACCAGATTGCCCGTATCCGTTCGTTCGTAGATGAACTCGTTCATCATTCTTTTCACGAAAAAAATGCCGAGCCCCCCGACCGTCCGCTCCTCCAGCCCGAGCGAGGTATCCGGCTCCCCGAACTCCAGCGGGTTAAACGGCACTCCCTCGTCCTCCAGCCGGATCTCTACCCCCGCCGGGGACGATTGCACGGACAGCGTAATGACATGCCGGCCCCCCTGCGGAAAGCCGTAATTGATCGTGTTGGTCAGCAGCTCCTCGCAGCTTAGGGTCATGTCGAATTTCAGCCGTTCGGGCCAATTCGCGCGCGCGCCGATCTCCTCGAAAAATGCGTGCAAACGCTCCAGCTCGTCCAGCCGGTTATCCAGCCGAATGACCGCCGCTCCCGCGCGGCCGTCCTCCTTATCCGTCATTACGCCCACCCCCGCTTCCATTCGCCGGCGTTCGAGTTATTTCCGCTTTTATCCATCATAACATACGAGACCGGCATTTTAACGCAGTTTTTGGCGAAACGCGGAGCGATAACGGAAGATTAATCGCTTTGATGGCCGTAACGCTGCCCGGTCGGACGCAAAAAAGAGAGCGGCGCCGTTGCTTGCGCCGCTCTCCCGCAGATCCATTCGCTTCGCCCCGCGTCGCTAACTCCGGGGCCGGACGCGCCGGGTCGCTTCGGCTTCGAACGGATTGTCCGGCCAATAGTGCTTCGGATAGCGTCCTTTCAAATCCTTGCGCACCTCGAAATAGGCATTGCTCCAGAAACTCGCGAGGTCGCGCGTCACCTGGACGGGCCGCTGCGCCGGCGACAGCAGACGGAGCGTCAGCGGCACGCGTCCGCCCGCGATGCGCGGCGTCTCCGGCAGGCCGAACAGCTCCTGCAGCCGCACCGCGACGAACGGCGCGTCCGGATCGCCGTAGTCGATCGGAATGCGCGAGCCGCTCGGGACCGTCCAATGCGTAGGCGCATCTTCGTCCAGACGCCTCCGGAGCTCCCATGGCAGCATCGCTTCCAGCAGCTCCTTCACGTTCAGCCGCTGAAGATCTCCTCGGCTTTTCATGCCCTCGGCATAACCCGCCAACCAATCCTCCAGCGTCGCCAGCAGCGCCTCGTCGGACAAATCCGGCCACGACCCGTCGTGGCGGCGCGCGAACGCAGCCCGCTCCTGGAGCTGGCGCGCCGCCTTCGTCCACGGCAGCAGTTCCAGCCCTTCGAAGCGAATTCCTTCGAGCAGAGCTTGCGACCGAGGCTCCTCCGGCAGCTTGCCCAGCGGCCTTTCTTCCAGCACGATCGCGCCCAGCTTTCTGCGTTCCCGCCCGCGCACCGACTTGGCTTCGGCGTCCCAGAACACGTCCGATTCGGCGGCGATTGCCTCTGGCATAGCCGAGGCCAATCGTTCCAACGCCGCCGGGGCGGCAAGACGTATACGGCTGTCCGCCCCCGCGTCGTCGACGTCCGCAACGACGATCCACGGCTCGCGGGCCAGCTCCTGCCCCGGGCCGAACGCCGCGCCTCGGCCCCCGCTGAGCAAATACTTGCCGCTCTCCCGCTGACGGCCGATCCGGTCCGGATAGGCGAAGGCGAGCAGCAAGCCGCAATCGTCCGCCCGCTCCGCCCCTTCGCCCGACGGATCGAGTCCCAGCTCTCGACGCAAACGCCGCGCCTCCTCGACCAACCGTCTGCGGGCACCTTCATCGGCGGCGTACGGGCCGCGATCGCGCAGCGCCTCTATTCTGGCCCGAAGATCCGCCGTCGGCGCTTGTCCGGCGGAATACCGCAACGGATCCCGCTCCTCAAGAACAACCGCGATATCGCACGCCAGACTCCCCAGTCCGAGCGGCAACGAGCGGAGCAGCATATGGGCGATTCGCGGGTGCTTGCCCAGCTTGGCCATTTTGCGCCCGTGCTCCGTCGCGTTCCGGCCGTTGCCGTCCAGCGCGCCCAGCAGCGTAAGCAGCTCGCGGGCCTGTTGAAGCGCCGCCGCCGGAGGAGCGTCCAACCAATCCAGCTCGCCCGGATCGCCGATGCCCCATACGGCCAGCTCCAGCAGCAGCGGCGCCAAGTCCGCCTCCAGCATCTCCGGCGCGCTGCGGTCCGGCAACGCCGCTTGCTGCTCCGCGCTCCACAACCGGTAGCAAGTACCCGGCCGCAGACGCCCCGCCCTTCCCCGGCGCTGGTCCGCCGAAGCGGCGGATACCGTAACGGTGTCCAGCCTCGACATGCCCGTGCGCGGCGAAAACCGCGAGACGCGCATCAGCCCGCAGTCGATGACGACCGTAACGCCTTCCACCGTCAAGCTCGTTTCCGCTACGGACGTCGCCAGCACGATTTTTCGCTCTCCTTCGGGAAGCGGAGCCAGCGCCCTGTCCTGCTCTTCGTGCGATAGGCTCCCATGCAGAGGAAATACTCTGGCGTTGAACGCAGAATCCCGCAGCCTCCCCCTCAGCCGGGCTTCCGCCGCCCGGATCTCCCCGATGCCGGGCAGGAACGCGAGCACGTCTCCTTCATGAGCCCGCAACGCGTCCATCGCCGCTTCGGCAACGGCTTCTTCCAGCTTCCGGGCGGCCGGCTTGGGCCGATAGACCGTCTCCACCGGAAAGCTTCGGCCGACGCTCCGAACGACCGGCGCTCCTCCAAGCAAAGCGGCCGCCGATTCCGCCTCGAGCGTCGCGCTCATGACGAGCAGCTTCAGATCTTCGCGCAGCAGCGTCCGGGTTTGAAGACTGAGCGCGAGCCCCAGGTCCGCCTGCAGGCTCCTTTCGTGAAACTCGTCGAAAATGACGAGGCCGACGCCTTCCAGCGCCGGATCGGCTTGCAGCATCCGGGTCAGCACGCCCTCCGTCACGACCTCGATCCGCGTCCCCGGCCCGACCTTCGTGTCCATTTTCACCCGATAGCCGACCGTCCGGCCGACTTGCTCTCCCAACGCCTTCGCCATATAGGCGGCGGCGCTTCTCGCCGCGAGCCTCCGGGGCTCCAGCATGACGATTTTACCGCCTCGCAGCCAACTCTCCCCGAGCAGGGCAAGCGGAACCCGGGTCGTCTTCCCCGCTCCCGGCTCGGCGATCAACACCGCGCAGCCGCTTCCGGCCAGCGCTTGCTTCAATTCCGGCAGCGCCGCGTCTATAGGTAAGGGCGAATCCTTCATCGCGCCCGATCGCTCCTTCCGCTCCTTGGCAAGCTCGAACTTATATCGTTGACAGCTTACCATTTTCGGGAGCAATGCGAAACCGGGCGATCCGCTTCCGCATGTACGCTGCGTGCTCGGGCTTCCGAAACTGGGGTCGTACGAGATTATCGATGAAAAAAAGAAGAGCATCTATCTCCGCGGACTGCCGCATGCGGTCCTGGAATTACCCTGGGACGGGTTTCAGGATCGTATAGCATCGGAAGGAGATAGATGCGACTTACATCGTTCCATGGATAGCCGTTCCTTCGATAATCATTTCGCACGGCTCGGCTCTCTCGCAGATCAATCCGCCTGTCGAAAAGCGGATTAAGTCGTAACCGTAACCGTCGTTTCGGGATCGAAATTGACGATTTCCAGAACGATCGGCGTATCGATGTCCAAATCGACCGACTCTCCGACCTCCGGAGTGAGCGTCAACGTGGTCGTCGAAAGAGTGATCAAGCCGTCCATTTGCGGTACGCCGTTTACGTAAACCGTTCTATAGCCGTTATCCGTAGCGACCGCCTCGAACGCGGTAGCCGAGATCCCCGTATCCGTAAAAAAGCTTGTGGCCGCCAGCACGAGCGGCGCCGCGTTCGTGACCGTAATCGGCGCGGGCACGACGTAGAAGTACTTCGACGCGGCCGGATTGGAAGTCGTCTCCGCGGTGGCTTCGACCGTGACCGCGATATTGAATATCGTTAGAGCCATGGCATTCTCCCCCTCTCCCCAGCACGGACGGACTGGACTTCCCGGATAGAAAGATGGAAGTCCTTATAGATTATGTCCGATTGCGGCCTTTGATAGGGCTAATCCTGCCGCCATCTCCCCATTTCCGGACTGCCTCCGCCCGAAACCTTACCATTTCCAGCACGATCGCCGTTCCCGCCTTCAACGTCTGTCCGGTTGCGGCGATCGCGACGGAATCGGGAGTCACGCGATAAAGCCCGCCCTGCTGCATAACGCCGTTAACGAACAAATTATAATATCCCCGTTCGCCTGCGACCGGCAGTTCGGACGCCGGAGCTCCGGCGTCGTTAACGAAAGAGGTCGCCCGAATCGAAACCTCGCTGCGGAAGTCCAAATCCGCTGGCAGGACGTGGAAATGCCGGATTACGGTCGGAAATACGTTTACGGGACGAGCGCGAACCGAGGTCGCGAACCGCCTGCGCCTATTCCGACATCGGCGCGAGCGCGGCCGCCCGCGCTTCGCCCTTCCCGCCGACGCCGATCGGCGGCATGAAGGGCAGGGGCAGCATCTCTTGATCCATCCGGCGCAGGCGCGCGCTTTCCTCCTTTTTCTCACGAATCGGTGCCTCCCCTCCGAGTTCCTCTCCCGATCAGCTTATGCGACGGCCGGAACGGAGAGCAGGGCCATCGGCCATGCCCCGCGGGATTCTCCTAGAGCTTGCGCGAGCGGGCTTTACCCTCCTTCTCCCGCAGACTCCCCCTCCGGTTTGGCCGCGGGAGCTTCCGGCGAGGTCAGCAAGATTTTGCCGTCGGCCAGCTCGAGCTTGATCTTGTTCGAGTCCTTCACGCCGATCGATTCCAAATAAGCGGCCGGAACCTGCAAGCGTCCCGCCTTGTCGAGGATGGCGTACTCGACGTGCGAATCCTCCTCGGACTGCGCGATGCCCAGCTCGAGCTCGGCCAGCTCTTCGGCGTAGGATTTGCGCCGGAGCATTTCCGACGAGATTTTGCCGTCTCGGATCGCAACGACCCGGTCGACCTTCTTCGCGAGCAGCGGATCGTGCGTCACGATAACGACGGTAATGCCGATCGTCCGATTGAGCTCGCGAAACAGATCGAGAATTTGGTCGGCCATCTTCGAATCCACCGAACCCGTCGGTTCGTCGGCGAGCAGCAGCTTCGGGTGGTTGGCCAGCGCGATGGCGATCGCCACGCGCTGCTGCTCCCCTCCGGACAGCTGGTGCAGCTTGTTGTTCTTGCGGTGGGTCAGCCCGACCGCCTCGAGCAGCTCCAGGGCGCGGAGCCGCTTGCGCCTGCCCTTCAGCAGAATCGGCAGCTCCACGTTCTCGAGCGCCGTCAAGTACGGGATCAGGTTTCGGGCGTTGTTCTGCCAGACGAAGCCGACGCTTTCCCTCTTGTAGCGCACGAGATCCCGCTCGCTCATCTTCAGCATGTTTTTGCCGTCGATCTCGAGCTTGCCGGCCGTCGGCCGGTCCAGACCTCCGAGCATGTTCATCAGCGTCGACTTGCCGCTGCCGCTGTTTCCGATTATCGCCATCAGCTCGCCGGCTTCGATCTGCAAGTCCAGTCCCTGCAGAGCGAACACTTCGAGGTCCGCCGCCTTGTAGATCTTGACCAAGCCTTCGCAAGTAATCATCGGTCAGTCCTCCCCCAGCTTCAGCGCTTGATGAACCCGGATTCGGGAAAGCATGTAGGACAGAACGCCGAGGCCGAGCACCAGCATGACGCCCACAACGGAGTAGAGTCTCGCAAAATCGATCGCTTCGAAAATCACCTTGAACGGAGGAACGAGACTTCCCGGGTTGAACGCGATTTGGAAGTTCGGCACGTACAGCCGGCTGGCCAAATTGCCGATCAGAATGCCGATCAGCACCGCCGCCCCCGACGTCAGCAGCTGCTCCAACGCCAGCATGCCGATCAGTTGCCGCAGCGACACGCCGATCGCGCGCATAATTCCGTTCTGCAGCGTCCGCCCCTTCAGCGACAATATCCAATACAGCAAAAAGCCCACGAAGCTGATCACGATGGAAATCAAAAAGCCCAGCGTCAAAATCCCGTTCAAGGCGAGAAGGAACGGATCGTTCTTCGCCTTGGTCAGCGCTTCCTTCGTGTTGAGGATGCTGGTAAGCGGAATTTTCTGCTCTTCGATGCTCTCGTATAGATCGTTCGTCGAAGCTCCCGGCTTCAGCTTCAGCCACACTTGATAAGGCTCCAGCGCGAGCTGGAACTGAATGCGGTTCAGGTTCCCGACGACGAGCATCGGAGCGGAATTCAATCCGCTCTTGTCGGCCGAAGTCACGGTGCCCAGCGGCGGATTCGGATTAAACGTCGGAAAATAATCGACGATGCCGAAGACGACGAACGGCTGGTAGTTGACGTTCTCCCATCCGATATTGATCGTGTCGCCCTTCTTCAGCCCGCGCTGATCCGCCATCGTTCGGGAAACGAGCACGCCCCTGGGGTCCGACGCGATCAAGTTCAGATACTCGTAAAGCGGATAGTCCAGCAGATGATCCGGGAACCAGGCCGTGCGTCCGAAATCGTCCGTGTCGATGCCGATCAATTTGATCGTCCCCGTCTTGTCTCCGGCCGAGAACGCCGCGTTGTCCTTCACGAACACCTTGGCCGCATCCTCCACGCCGGTCAGCTCCCGGAACGGATCGAACGACGGCTCCAAATAGTGCACGGGCTTGTTCGTCTGGACGGGGTCCGGCGACGGGGGGCCCCCGGGAGGGGCCGGAGGCGGCTTGTCGTTGGGCCATTGGGACTGCAGGACGATGTCCGCGCCGCTGGCGTAACGGATGCGTTCTTCCGTATTGTTATTGAGGGTCCGCGCCGCTCCCGCGCTGAATACCCCGATCGCGATCGTCATGATCAGGAAGATCATCAAGAACTGATATTGGCTGCTAGAACGTCCGACTTGAATAAGCGTAGCGTACAAGGACGGAGGCCACCATTTGCGCCCGGCCCAGTAGAGCAGCTTCAGCATGAGCGGATACAGCCTCAGGAGCAGCAGCCCTCCGCCGACGACGAACAGAGCCGGCATGACGAATTGCAGCGGATCCAGATTCAGGTCGTCCGCGCCCAAGCCGAGACTTTGCAAATCCTTCAACCGGTTGCGGAACGAATACAGCCCGTAGAACGCGACCGCAAGCGCGAGCACGTCCAGAAACGCCTTATGCCAGAACGGCGTCTTC
>JAEZZE010000013.1 GCA_023418755.1 Bacillota bacterium
AGGGTGCGCGCTACCAGGCTGCGCCACGTCCCGTTCTTGTAAGTAAGTTCTCTTGCGGGGATTTCGTTATGCGAATCCGCTCCGGTAAACCTTAGAAACCGCGAGCGACACAAATGAGATTATAGCACAAGTTATTCCGTACGCGCAATAGTTTTGCAAGGATGATAAAACGAAGACTATCTCCCAGCGCCTCCCGAAGGAATGCGCCGCTAGAGATAGTCTGTGCGTGCAATGGCCACAAAAAGCCTTATTGGAAGGTCGGCGAGCCGCGAAGCTCTTACTTGATTCCTTCTTTAAGGGCTTTGCCCGGCTTGAATGCGGGGATCTTCCCGGCCGGAATTTCGATCTCGACTCCGGTTTGCGGGTTACGGCCCTTGCGGGCGGAACGTTCGCGAACTTCGAAGTTGCCAAATCCGACGAGTTGAACCTTGTCTCCGTTCTGCAGCGCTTCGGAAATCACGTCGAACACGGCGTCTACCGCTTGCGTCGCGTCTTTCTTGGACAGATCGGCCAACTCGGCCACTTTGGCAATCAATTCGGTTTTATTCATAGCATTCACCTCCCCGACACATACGTGGCATGTTATCTTTTTATCCGTTTCATCAGAAATTATACACTCCGCAATCGCGAAAATTCAAGCGCGGCGCGTATTTCGGCCGTTTATCAGCCCGTTTTCCGGCGATTCAGGTGGATGAAGGTGACGGCAAGGGCCAAAACGAGCACCGCTCCTTTGATGATGTCGTTCGTATAATACTGCACGTTCATCATGGTCAAGCCGTTGACGAGAACGCCCATCAGCACCGCGCCGAAGAACGTTCCGACGATGTTCGGCCGGCCCGCCGCGAATACCGAATATCCCACGAATACGGCGGCCACCGACTCCATCAGCATCGGAGCGCCGGCATCGATCTGTCCCGACCCGATCCTCGAAGCGAACAGAATGCCTCCGGTCGCGGCGAAGACGCCGGAAGCGACGTAGGCGAGGGCCCTGACGCGTTTGACCTTCAATCCGGACAGACGAGCCGCCTCCTCGTTGCCGCCGGTTATGATCATCTGACGGCCCCACCGCGTGTATTTGAAAAAGACGTGGGCGCCGATAACGGCGAGCAGCATTAGAATAACCGGAAACGGAATGCCTAGCAGCTTGCCTTGGCCGATCCATAGGAAGGACTTATCCATGACGCCGGGAGCGGTCGAGCCGTCAGGCATCGGCATGTTGCCGTAGATCGAATAGCCCTTCGTGTACGTCTTATGAATGCCGTTGACGATGTACATCACCGCCAGCGTGGCGAGCAAATCCGGGATACGGATCTTCACGATAAGCAAGGCGTTCAGCAAACCGACCAGCGCTCCCACGACGAGCGGGACGATAAGCACGACGACCAAGGGCATCTCGTACCATACCATCATCGTGGCCGTTACTACGGTCGACAAGGATACGGTAGCGCCCACGGACAGATCGAAGCCGTCCACGGAGAGAGAGATCGTTACGCCGATCGCGACGAACGTCACGATCGAGATCGAGCGCAAAATGTCGGTGATGTTGCCGTACGTGAAAAAATACTCGTTCGTTAAAGAGAAAAACAGAATGACCAGTCCGATGAAAATAAGCGCGCCGTATTTGAACGTAAACGGCAGCAGGCGATTTTTCAAGCGAAATCCTCCCGTCCCGCACTCGCAAAGTATAAGAGATCTTCTTGCGTCGCTTCGCCGCGGTTGAATGTTTTTACGATCGCCCCGTCGCACATGACGAGTATCCGATCCGCCAGGCCAAGCGCTTCGGAGAATTCGCAAGTTAAGTACAAGATCCCTTTGCCCTCCTGCGCTAGCCTGCCGATAATCCGGAAAATGTCGCTTTTGGCGCCCACGTCTACGCCTTTGGTCGGCTCGTCGAACAGGTAGACGTCGGCCCCGGTGCCGATCCATTTGCCGATCGCGACCTTCTGCTGGTTGCCGCCGCTCAAATAAGCGGCAATCTGCGTAACGGACGGCGTTTTGATGCCCAGATCGACGATTTGCTTATCGGCGTATCCGCGCTCGCCCTTCCCGGATAAAAAGCCGAGCTTGCCGATCGTCCCCAGCAAAGTCACGCTCAGATTGTGCAGGACGGACTCCCGGACGAGAATGCCTTCCTTGCGCCTCTCCTCGGGGACGAGAGCGATGCCGGACCTGACCGCCCCGGCGGGCGAGCTCAGATCAGCCGGCTTGCCGCTGACGGAGACCGTTCCTTTATCCGCTTGATCGGCTCCGAACAGAACTCGGGACAGCTCCGTCTTTCCCGCGCCGACCAGCCCGACGACTGCCACGATCTCGCCGCGCCTAACGTCCAGGTCGACTCCGCGCACCCGGCGCCCCGATTCGAGACCCCGTACCTCCAGTACCGGTTCTCCGAGCGTCGACTCCAGCTTCGGATACTCCTCCTCGAAACTTCTGCCGAGCATCGCTCTGACGACGCCCGAGGCGTCGATGTCCGTCTTGTTTTCGGTCAGCACGCGTTCGCCGTCTCTCATGACGGTAATCCGGTCGCAAATCCGAAACACTTCCGGCAATCTGTGCGAGATAAAAACGACGCCGATTCCCGCAGCTTTAAGCTCTTCCATAATCCCGAACAGCTTCTCCGCTTCTTCGAGGCTGAGCGGAGCGGTCGGCTCGTCCAGAATGACGAATTTGGCTTTCTCGGCGAACAATCTCGCGATCAAGACAAGCTGCTTCTCGGACAAAGTCAAATCGCGTACGAGCGTCCGAGGGGACAGCGTCAGTCCGATCCGTTTGAGCACCTTGTCCGCTTCCTCGTGAATCTTGTTCCAGCGAAGCCAAACCTCTCGGCCAGATGAAGCCAACCGATCGAGAAAGATGTTCTCGGACACGCTGAGATGGGAGACTAGGGCCGTATCCACTTCTTGATAAACGCAGTGGATTCCGGCCATCTTGGAATCGGCCGGACTCCGGAACGCATAGGAGCCTCCCGCGGTCTCGATCGAGCCCTCGTCGGATTCGTAGGCTCCCGACAATATCTTCATCAAAGTGCTCTTGCCCGCGCCGTTCGCCCCTAGCAAAGCGTGGATTTCTCCGCCGCGAACGTTGAAGTCCACGTTTTTCAACGCTCGAACGCCCGCGAACGACTTCGATATATTTTTCATGTTCAGCACGGAAGCTTGGCCGAGCGCCGTCATCGGAATCCTTCCCCTTTCCCCGGAGAGATGTGAATGTCGCATGGACAGCAGGAAAGGCGCGGGGACGATCCCGCGCCGTGCCTTGCGTAGCTTTCGTTTGCTTTGGATTACTTCGCGCCTGCCGCTTGCTCCAGCGCCGTCAAGTAGTCCGTGTTGCCGAGGTCGCTGCTTCCCCAACCGTCGACGTATTGCGAGAGATCGGCGGTCGTGATGACTTTATCGGCAGGAAGCGAATCGCGGTGCACGAATACCGGTTCCAATTGGACGACGGCGTCCGTCGCATCTCCGTGGAACTTCTGGTACAGGTACCGCACCTGCACCGTGCCGATCGAAGTCGGGTCGACCGCGGCGGAAGCCACCCATGGGCTGGTCGGATCTTGGATCATCTTCAAGTCTTCGTCGCTAAGATCGATGCCGTACACTTTGATCTCGTCGCGGCCGGCTTGCTTGATCGCGTTGGATGCGCCTTTGGCGAATTCGTCCCAGGCCGCCCAAACCGCGGTGATGTCGCCTTTGTTCGGATACTGCTTCAGCACGGCTTCCATTCTGTTCTGCGTGTCGAGCTGCGGGTTGCTGGCATCGCCGAAAGCGGCGATTTCTTTAATGTCGGTATATTTCTCCGTAAATGCTTTGTAGGAGATTTGGCGGCTTTCCATCGGAGGGAAGCCGGCAACCCATACTTTAACGATGTTGCCTTTGCCGCCGGCTTCTTCGGCCAGCTTCTCCAGCGTATACTCGGCCAGCAGTTGGTCGTTCTGCGCCAGGTTCGTAATGCCTTCGAACTCGTTCAAGCCCGAGTCGAACGCCACGATCGGAATGCCGGCTTCTTTCGCCTTGTTCAGCCCGTTCGTCAGGGCCGCGGCGTCGCCGTGGTCGACCAGAATTCCGTCGAACTTCTGATTAACGGCGGAGTCGAGGTTCGCGGCCATCTTCGCGAGATCGTTCTCGGACGCGAGAACGGTCACCTCGCCGCCGTATTTCGCCACTTGCTTCTTGACTCCGTCTACGTATTGAGCGGAGAACGTGCCGGTGTTGAAACGCATTACGAGCGCGATTCTTTTGCCCTTGAGCGCTTCGATGTCCGCGCTTAGCGACGGTTCGGCCGAAGCCGATTCCGAAGCGTCGGCGGACGGGGACTGCGATGCCGGCGAGGAGCTCCCCGCGTTGTTATCTTCTTTTTTGCCGCAGGCCGCGAGCGCCAATACGATCGCTAGCGCGAGCGCGATCCAGCCCAGTTTGAATTTCCCTTGTTTCATCTCTCTTTAGCCTCCCAATTCGTATGTTGCTAGGAATGATAAAATTACTATATACGGCTAATCCCAGTATGTCAATCGGTTTTATTATTGAATGTGAAATAAATGATATTGTCAGCGTTTTCAACAAAAATAGCGAGCTAATAATCGTTTTTGGGCCGCTAAATTTTCGAATTCACCCGTCCCAGTCTCGTTCGGATCGATCTGAAAACTAGATTCTAAGCCTAATCCATAAGTAAGCATGAGCCCCCCATGTCGGGGATTTCGCACAACGCGATTTGCTCGAAATCCTCAGTAACGCGCTCGAATGGACCATTAAACAGTATGACCGGCCGTTATTCCTGGCGATTCCGCCGATGACCGGCCTGTTAACGTTCCGGGAGACCGTTATTCCAGCGATTCCACCGATAACCGGCCTGTTAACGGTCCGGGAGACCGTTATTCCGGCGATTCCGCCGATAACCGGCCTGCTAACGGTCCGGGAGACCGTTATTTCGGCGATTCCACCGATAACTGGCCTGTTAACGGTCTGGGAGACCGTTATTTCGGCGATTCCGCCGATGACCGGCCTGCTAATGGTCCGGGAGGCTGATCCAATTCGGGCAGCTCCGACCGATTGTGCTGCGTGATAGGTGGGGGTACGAGAAGGAATCGCTCAGAGGCACAAGGGCAATGCGACGAACAAGTGAGGGTATATCGGCGCATGAGTAGGGGACAATGCGACGAATGAGTGGAGACATTGGGAGTATAGAGGCACATGAGTGGGGGACAATGCGACGAATGAGCGGGGGCATAGCGGAAGGCGAAATCTATTTCGTAAATGCTTTATTCTAAGAGACTCAATAAGGCCCGGGAGAGTTCATGTACGCCAATTGGTCGGCCATAGAAAAAAGGAACTGCCCGTAATAGGCAGCCCCGTGTTTTCGCTTGCGACGTTTATAAGATGATGGCGATCAAACCGCCCGAGCCTTCGTTAATAATGCGGCCGAGCGTCTCCTGGAGCTTGTAGCGGGCGTTGTCGGGCATCATCGCGATTTTGCCCTGAATGCCTTCGCGTACGATGGAATGCAGCGAGCGTCCGAAAATGTCGGATTCCCATATTTTGATCGGATCGTTCTCGAAATCCTGCATCAAGTAGCGGACGAGCTCCTCGCTCTGTTTCTCGGTGCCGATAATCGGGGCGAACTCGGACTCGACGTCCACGCGGATCATATGGATCGAAGGAGCCGTCGCCTTCAACCTGACCCCGAAACGGGAGCCTTGGCGGATAAGCTCCGGCTCGTCGAGCGCCATCTCCGCGAGAGAAGGAGCCGCGATGCCGTAGCCGGTCGTCTTGACCATCTCGAGCGCTTCCGAAAAGCGGTCGTACTCCCTCTTCGCATGGGAGAACTCCTGCATCAGCTGCAGCAGGTGATCCTTGCCGCGAATTTCCGTGCCGACGACTTCCATCAGGATCTTGTCGTACAGCTCGTCGGGAGCGTACAGGTCGATCTCCGCGACTCCTTGGCCCATATTCATGCCGCTGAGCCCTGCCCGGGCGACGAAGTCGTACTCCATGAACTGCGAGACGACGCGTTCTACGTCCCGCAAACGGCGGATGTCTTTGACCGTCTCGCGCACGGAATTCTCGTAAGCGCTCCGCAGCCAATGTCCTTCGCTCAGCACCATGACCCAGCTTGGCAGATTCACGTTGACTTCGTGGACCGGGAATTCGTACAGCACTTCGCGAAGCACGCCCATGACGTCTTCTTCGCCCATCGTGGCGGCGCTGACCGCCATGACCGGAATATCGTATTTATCGGCCAGCTCGCTGCGAAGCGCCTGCGCTTCCTCGCTCTTCGGCCGCGCGGAATTGACGATCAACACGAATGGCTTGCCGACTTCCTTCAGCTCGCTCACGACCCGTTCTTCCGCGTCCACGTAAGCGCTGCGCGGAATTTCCGCGATCGAGCCGTCCGTCGTCACGACGACGCCGAGCGTCGAGTGCTCCTGGATCACCTTGCGGGTGCCGATCTCGGCCGCTTCCTGGAACGGAATCGGATCTTCGAACCAAGGAGTCGTAATCATGCGCGGTCCGCCTTCGTCTTCGAAGCCTTTCGCTCCGTCGACCGTGTAACCGACGCAGTCGACCAGCCTCACGTTAACTTCCAGCCCCTCGGCTACTCTAAGCTGCACCGCGTTGTTCGGCACGAACTTAGGCTCGGTCGTCATGATCGTGCGGCCCGCCGCGCTCTGCGGCAGCTCGTCGATCGCTCTGACCCGGTCCGCCTCCGAGGCGATATTAGGTAGAACAACGGTTTCCATGAACCGTTTGATAAAGGTCGATTTGCCCGTGCGGACGGCACCCACGACCCCGAGGTAGATATCGCCGCCGGTGCGTTCGGCGATATCCTTGAAAATGTCCACTTTTTCCACTGAGATTCCCTCCCATCGTAATCGCGAAACTTTCGTGACCCGCCGTCAGGGCGGAACTCGTACACGAACTTGGACTGGTAACATTGTATGTGCGATTGCCACGAATATGACGCCGCCCGCACAAAATGTTTGCCGGCATGCCGCGGCCCGCCGGTATTTCGTTTTGTTTCCCCCATGAGCATATGAAAAAAGAGAGACACGTATGTCATCTCTCTTCGTCTTTTTATGAATTCATGCTAATCTAGCGGCACGATCGCCCGCGGCTCTCCGTCGATCCAGCGGTACTCCGCGGAACGCACGGGCACGAAATAGGAGGCTTCGATCAGAATTCGCCGGAGGTCTTCGTCCGCTTGCGGCTCGGCCTCCGTTTTCGCGATCGCCTTCGCGATATCGAATCCGTAGTCCGCATAGACCGTTCCGCGTTCATCCACGAGCCAGTTCAGCGTCTGGTTCGAGAACATGCTGCGGATTTCCGGATCCCGAATGCCGAGCTTCCCGAAGTCGACCGAGCGAAGACCCGGATACATTTCGTCTCCTGCCGCGATCCGGTTGCCGCGCGAAGAACGATACTGATCCATCTTCTTCTGCACGCCGTCGACCGCTTGGAATACGGTCACGTCGAGCAGCTTGACGTCCGGTTTCGTCTCCTCGTCGATAATCAGGAATTGATAGAAACCGCCGTTCTCGAAAGCCGCGGAAGGAATATGGCCGATATAGCCCATTCTCTTAAGCTTGCCGAGGTCGACTTTGTATTTTTCATACCGCGGAACCGTCTCTTCCGCGTTCTGGATCGGAAGCACGCCGGTCTGCTCCAGATAGCGATCGACGGCGTCCTGAACGGTCAGCACCGCTTCCCTGGCCGTCGCATCGTTGCGCGGCGTCCGGTCCTCCGGGTACAGACAGCCCGACAAAGCCGCCAGAAGCAGCGCCGCGAGCGCCAACCCGGCGGTTTGCAACATCCGAATCTTCATTCCTCTTACCCTCTGCATTCCGCTACCTCCACCAATCATCCTCGTGCCGCTGTTCCTCCAGTTTCTTGCGAACCGCCGCCTTGAGCGGATCCTCCGGCACGAATACGGCGACGTCGCCCTTTGCCCGAGCCTGGCAAGACAGGCGAACGCCTTGGGACAACAGCGAGCCCAACTTGCGGATTTCGGCCTCCGTCGGCGGAGTCAGGAACGCCGCCTGCCGTTCGGGCACGTTCACCTTGCACATCAAGCAGCCCGCCACGCCTCCGCAGCGGGTGCGAATCGAAACGCCGGCCCTGCGCGAAGCCTCCAGCAGCGTCGAGCCTGGCCGAACGCCCGCGCTCCGGCCGTCGGGCTCGAATCGCACTTCGATTCGCCTAGTCAAGGGAGTTCCTCCCGCTTGGGCGACGCTTCCGCCATCGCAAGCCTGATTGCCCGCTCGTACACTTCCGGAGCCGGCTTGTTCCGGTCCAGAAGCCTCCGGAGCTTCGGCACGTGCTTCTCCGGGGCTGAGGAGATCAGCCTCCCGGCGATCTCCGCGCGGTCCAGCCGTTCTCTTAGCAAATTAAAGATCAGCTCATGCCCGAGCGGAACGACCGGCAGCTCGGTTCCGTCCAGATCGATCAGATCGCATTCGGGATACAGAATCTCTCTCACTTCGGTCTTATACACCGACTTCCCGGCCGTTACCCGAAAGCCGCCGACCAGTTCGACGATCGCGCCGGCTATTCGGTAATGAGACAGCGTGGAACGGTATCTTTCCGTAACGCTGCTCTCCGGATCGTCCATCGCAAACGGCTTCAGCAGACGGTGAACATCCCCGACATCCTCTTCGTCGACGTATATGTCGAGATCGCGCGGCGGCCTATCTAACTCCGCTCCTCGGAGAGCCAGCCCCGTGCTGCCCCCGATGACATAGACGATCTCTTCGCTTCCCAGCAGAGCCGCAAGCTCTGCCAGAGCCTCTGTCGGAACATCGCTCCCCATATCGGACACTTCCATTCTGATCTTAGAAATACGTTTTGTTGACGGCCTTAATGACGCCGTCCCGCTCGACGATCGTCTGGCAGCCCAGCCGGTAACCGGCATCGAGTTCGTCCGGACCGAGCCGGTCCCATTCCGCGTCGCTCGACTCCGAGAGCAAGTCGGCCCCCTCCTGCACGATGCAGCGGCATTTGGCGCAAGTCCCCCGGGAGCAATTGAATTGCCAGTCCACTTTCGCTTCCAGCGCGATTTGGAGCAGACTTTTGCCGATTTGAGTATCGACGGATTTCGTGAGGGTTCGTCCCGTTAAAGTAATGATGTCAGCCGCCCCCGTTCGTTAATAAGCTATAAGATGGAAATAAGACCGCTGATCATGCCATAGATCAGAACGATTACCGCGACGAGCGTCAATACGAGCCGGACCCAGCCCTTCGTTTTATTGCGCGCGTATGTAATGATTAGAGCCGCGATGACCATAAGCCCGATCCCGACGAAGGACATCCACATTTTGCTCATCGGATCCAGCTTGGCCGCCGCATACGTCTGAAGCATTAGAACCACTATTTGTCGCCCTCTCTCTTCTAACCTGCTCAAATGCTTTCTATTATACCATTCGGCATGGGTCCTGACAAAAAACGCCTTCGGTCCAAGCCAAACGCCTCCGGCATCCTCTGAAGCCGGAGAAGCTTTGCGGATCCGTATCGTCAAGAAAACCCGCGCGCCGCCGGCATCAGCCATGCGACGACACGCGGGCCGCCTACTTCTTGATCATCATTTTGACGAGAGACTCCAGGCTGTTCATGTTCATGCCGCTTTTTTTCACGGCGCCGATAATTTCCTTGATCGTCTCTTCCGACACCGGAACATTCGCCATCGACGACACCTGTTTGATCAATTGCCGCAATTGAGCTTCGCTCTGCATCGTGCTTGACGTCACGCCGCTGGCGATCTTTTTGATCGATTTCTCCGAAATGTTCTTGCCCGTTTTTTTGTTGACTGCGCCCAGCAGATCCTTCGGAAATTTGTCCATGCTTCCCCTCCTCCGGGTGTATGCATTGCATCCTATGAGGAGAGAAAGGGGATGGTGTGGGCGATTTCCTCTTAGGAGGGCGTCATCGCGGCGTTCGCCCTCGCCCGGCTTCCCCGGCCGCTTCTTCGATCTCGTGCGTCTTGACGCGTCCCATTAGCGCTTCCACCGCTTGCTCGGGCGGGCGTCCTTCGAACAGCACCGAGTAAAGCTGATCGGTGATCGGCATCTCGACGCCATGCCTGCGCGCGAGCACGTATGCCGATTTCGTCGTTCTGACGCCCTCGACGACCATCCCCATTCGCGCCAGCACTTCGTCCAACGGAAGCCCCTGAGCGAGCATGGAGCCGGCACGCCAGTTCCGGCTGTGCGTGCTCGTGCAGGTGACGATCAAATCCCCGACGCCGGCAAGCCCGGCGAACGTGAGCGTATGAGCCCCCATTGCCTCCCCCAGCCTGGCGATCTCCGCCAAACCGCGCGTGATCAAGGCGGCTTTGGCGTTGTCCCCGTAACCGAGACCGTCCGAAAGTCCCGCCCCCAGCGCGATGATATTCTTGATCGCTCCGGCCGTCTCGACCCCGACGATGTCCGGGTTCGTATAGACGCGGAAATACGAATTGTTCATGAACAGGTCCTGGGCCGCTTCCGCGCAAGCGATCTCCTTCGCCGCGACGACGACGGTTGTCGGATGGCGCCGAATGACCTCCTCCGCGTGACTGGGACCCGACAGAACGACGATATGCTGCTCGGGCCGTCCGAGCTCCTCCGAGAGCACGGTAGACATCCGCTTTAAGCTGTCGGTTTCGAAGCCTTTGGTCGCATGGATAACGAGCGCGTCTCGGGGAATTAAGCCGGACGCTTGCCGGGCGATGTCCCGCATCGCCGAAGACGGCGACGCGAACAGGACCGCCTCGGCGTCCCGAAGGGCTTCGGTCAAGTCCGTCGTGGCCGCGATGCCTTCCGGAATCTCCGCGCCGGGGAGAAATTTCTCGTTGCGGCGCAGCTGGTTGATTTCGTCGGCCTGCGCCGGATTGCGCGTCCAGAGCAGAACGCGATGTCCATTGTCCGCGAGCACCCGCGACAATGCCGTTCCCCAGCTTCCCGCTACGAGGACGGTTATCTTCTTAAGCGCCATGAGGTTCACCCTTTTTGCCGCCGCCGAGTTTATTTTCCGTGCCGTTGATCAGCTTGACGATGTTTTTGCGGTGGCGAAAGATCGCCAGCACGGCTACGGCGAGCGCGCCCCACAGAAACGCGGGGTCCTTGTCGAACAGAAAAACGAGAAGCGGAAGCAACGCGGCGAAGATCATCGAGCCGAGGGAAACGTAACGGGTCAGCGC
>JAEZZE010000102.1 GCA_023418755.1 Bacillota bacterium
AAGGCGAACGTCGGAACCGTCGATACGACCGCCGCGGCCAGCACGACGTTCCAAGGCGTGAAGTAGCCCCCTCCGACGAGGCTGGCCAGAAACACTTGAATGACCCACAGCTTGGCATCCTGCGTAATGATGAGCGGCCACAGGTACGAGTTCCAGTTCGCCAGGAAAAATCCGATCGTCAGCGGCGCGATGATCGGCACCGACAGCGGCAGCGCGATCTTGAAATACGTTCCTCCGAGCGACAGGCCGTCCAAGTAAGCCGCCTCTTCCAGCTCCCGCGGGAAATCCCGGTAGAACTGGCGAAACAGGAAGATGCCGTATGCGTTGAAAATCGAAGGGACGATCAGCCCGGCAAACGAGTTGATCATATGAAATTGCTTCGTGATCAGGTAGAGCGGAATCATGATGACGGCGAACGGCACCATGAGCGTGCTCAGCATCCAGGCGAACACCAGATTCCTTCCGGGAAACCGGAACCTCGCCAGCGCGTAACCGGACATCGAGTGGAAGATCATCGCCACGACCGTGACCGTTGACGATACGAGAAAAGAATTGGCGATCGACCGGATCAGGCCCGTCCCCCTCACCGCAGCGGAGAAGTTGGCGAAGACGGCTTCGACGGGAAACAGCGTGACGTCGAAAATCCGCTCCTCCGAACGCAAGGAGCCGATGACGAGCACATAGATCGGGAATACGAGCGCCAGGCCGAGCACCACGGCCAATGTCGGGAATGCCGCGCGTCTAATCGCCAGCATGGGATCAGCGCTCCTCGCCTCTGGAAAATAACTTCAATTGAAACAGCGACAGCACGAAAATGATTAGAAACAGCACGAATGCCATCGCCGAAGAATAGCCCATGTTAAGCAGCTCGAAGGCATGCTTGAAAATGTACAGAACGCTCACTTCCGTAGCTCCCGCCGGTCCGCCCTTGGTCATGACCATGATCTGGTCGAACACCTGGAACGAGCCGATCGTCGTGACGATGAGAATGAACGTATTGGTCTCCTTGAGCAGCGGGAAAGTGATGCGGAAGAACGTCTGCCCCCGCTTGGCCCCGTCCATGTGCGCGGCCTCGTAATAGTCCTTGGGAATTTCCTTAATCGCCGATAAAAAAATGATCATGTTGTACCCGACGTTAATCCACAGCAGAACGAAGACGACGCAAAACATCGCCTGGCTCGTCGAGCCGAGAAAATCCTGGGAAGGAACGCCGAAGCCCCCCAGAATCCAGTTGATCAGCCCTCTTCTCGGGTCGAGCAAATACATGGCGATAATCGCCGAATTAACGGAAGTAATGGCGAACGGCATCAGGAACATCGTGCGCGCCAGGCCGCTTACCCGGCCTCTCAAAGCGTGGATCAATACGGCGGACAGCAGCGACGAGACGAACAGCAGCGGGACGTAAATCACGCTGAAGGTGATCGTCTTCCCGACGGATCTCCACCATCCCTTGTCGTCCATCAGCTCCCTGTAATTGTCCAGGCCGACGAATACTTTCGGGCTAAGCGCGTTCCAATCGTAGAGGCTCACGTAGAGGGCGTATACGATCGGCAGAAACACGAACACGAACAAACCGATGATGTTGGGGAACAGGAAGGCGTATGCCGTGCCCCATTCCCGCAAAGTCCGCGCCGACGGCCGTTTCGGAACCATGGATTGTGCCTCCTCTGTCGGCAGGCGGGAACCCCGGCCTAGCGTTCGGCCGGGATTCCGCCTTGCTGGCCTTTATTTGCTCAAGAAGCTCTTGATCTTGCGGTCCGCTTCCTTCGCGGCCGCGGCGCCGTCCATCTTGCCGAACATGACGTACTGCATCGCGTCGCCGACGATGTCGACGATCTCCGAAGGATAAGTCGGCTCCGGAATCGCGGAGGAGTAGATCTCCTCGGTGAACACCTTGCGCATGCCCTTGCTGTAGATCTCTTTGCCCACATCGATGACCGACTGGCGCGGCGAGTAACCGAACTTGATTTCGGTGCTCCACTTCAGCGCGCGGGCCGGATCCTCGGCAAACGCCCACATGACGAACTTCGCGGCTTCCTCGACGTACTTGCTCTTGCCGTTAACGGCGAATTTCCAGCCTCCGGCATCCGTTGCGGCTTGGCCGCCTTCCGGAAGCGGCAGCGGAGCGACCTTGATCGGCACGTCCGCGAAATTCTCCTCGGCGCGATTGATCGCCCAAGTGCCGAGCACCTGCATCGCCGCCGTCTTGCTGCCGAGGTTGTCGATCTCCCAAGGCCCGAATTGCAGCTTGGACGGAGCCAGCTTCTCGCGGAAGAAGGAGCCGTAGAAATCGAGCGCCTTGGCGACTTCCGGAGTGTCGAACGTCGACTGCGCGCCGTCCGCGCTGAGCACGTTGCCGCCCTGCTGCCAGAGGAACGGGTACCAGATGAAGTTCAGGTACGGCCCTTTGTCCGGCGGAAGCACGAGACCCGCGACTTTGTCCGTCGTCAGCTTGCGGGCCGCGGCGAGCAGTTCGTCCCACGTCTTCGGCACTTCGACGTTGGCGTTGGCCAGCATTTCTTCGTTGTAGTACAGTCCGAGCAGTTCGAGCTCGTACGGCAGCGCCATGATTTTGCCGTCTACCGTAACCGCCTCCAGCGCGGCCGGGAGAAAATCGTCCTTGGAGCCCGACGGGAAGTACGGCGTCAAATCCGCCATCAGGCCGGATTTCGCGAACTTCATGAAGTCGCCCGGGCTGATCATGTAGATGTCCGGCCCGTCGCCCGAGGCGAACGCGGTCGGAAGCTTCGTCGTCGTGTAATCCTGCTGGTTGGAGGTCGAATACTCGATCGTGACCCGATCCTGAGACTGGTTGTATTCCGCGACCAGATCCTCGAAAAATTTCTGTTCCGCTTCGGTGTGGAAGTCCCAAAATTTCAGCGTGACTCTCTCTTTGTTCGCGTTGCCGGAATTCGTTGCCGAGGAGGACGGGCTGCTTGACGCTTCCTTGCCTCCGTCGTTCGAGCCGCAGCCGATCTGAAGCAGGAGGACGGCGACGAGGGAGGCGATCAGCAGCGGCCGCCATTTGAAGCTTTGCATACTCGAGGTTCCCCTTTCGATAGGTGATGGTTGAAGTCACCTCGAGTATAGCGGGGAGAAGCGAGGGGGCGTAACGAGAAATGTTTTAGGCGGGGTGGACTATTTTTCGACGTTCGAGAAATAAGCGTCCAGCCGCGCGTTCGTATCGGCGAGCAGCGCGTCGACCGGCGCGTCGCCGAACACGAGCTTGTTCAGCGAATCGATGAATATTCTCGTCACGCTTTCCGGAAGCTGCGGCTCCTGCCGCTCCGTGCCGAAAATTCGCGACGTAAACACGGACCGCAGGCCGCGGTCGTAGAGTTCCTCCCCCGCCGTCATGACGGAGACGCGCGAAGGATACGCGAACTTCACCTCCGTGCACCACTTCAGCGGAATGTCCTCGCTCTCGGCGAACGCCCAGGCGATGAACCTCGCGGCCTCGTCCGCATGCGCGCTGAATCGGTTGACGCCGATTTTCCAGCCTCCCGCCGCCGTCACTTCCCGGCCGCCGGGAGGAACGGGCAGCGGGACGACGCCGATCGGCTGATCGGCATAGTTCGCTTCGAGCGAGCGGATGTTCCAGGAACCGCTCACCTGCATCGCCGTCTCCCCGCCCGCCAGAATGCCGATATCCGTCGTCGGCCGGGAGGGATGCATGTTCAGCAAGCCGTCCTCGGCCATGCCCCGGAAAAAATCGTACATCGTCCGTGCTCCGGGTTCCGCCAGGCCGGGCCCGCCGTCCGTCTCGGCGACGAGGTCTGCCCCCGTCTGCCACAAGAAGGGCAACCAGGAGAACGTCTGGTAGACGCTCCCGAACGTTTCCACCGTCAGGCCGCTCCGGGCTCCGCTCTTCAGCAGACGTGACGCTTCGCGCATCTGCTCCCACGTCTCCGGCGGCGCGATGCCTTTGTCCCGGAACAGCTTTTCGTTGTAATACAGACCCAGCAGCTCCGTCTCGAACGGAATCGCGTAGATGCGGTCGTTCACCGTGACCGAATCGAGCGCCGGCTTGAAGAAATCCCCGCGGACCTCCGCGGTGAAATAATCGTCCAGCGGCTGAAGGATGCCCGCGTTGACGTATTTGCGGATCGTGGCCGCCGACACGAAGAACACGTCCGGACCGTGCCCGGAAGCAAAGGAGGAAGCCAACCGGTTGCCCGTGAAATAATCGTCGCTCGAAATATACTCCACCTTGATCTCCACGCCCGAGTTCTCCTTCGCGTACTGCTCGCCGAGCCACTGCCAGAACGTGAACTCCTCCCCTTGGTGGAACGACCAGATGCGCATCACCGTCCGGTCGGCGGCGGTCGTCTCCTTCGACGCCTGCCCGCCGATCAGCGTATCCAGCGTTTCGTCCGGAGCGACGGGCTTCCCGCCGCAAGCGGAAGCCGCCGCCAGTAACAGGAGCAGCCCCCATATCGCGGCAGCGTAACGGATCCGGACAGACGTCCCCCTATTTGACATAGCCCTCGTCCTTTCGGTCGAAAAACTGCCGGTACTCGCCCGGAGTCGCGTTCATCGTTTTTTTGAACAGCCGGGAGAAATATTTCACGTCCTGATAACCGACCATCGCGGCGATCTCGTACAGCCTCAGGTCGGTGTCCTTCATGAGCTTCTTGGCGGCGTCCATCCGAAGGCGCGTTAAATATTCGATGAACGAGGATTCCGTCTCCTGTTTGAAATACGTGCTGAAGTAGCTGCTGCTCATCCCCACGTGTCCCGCCACGTCGTCCAGAGAGATGTCCCGCGCGTAATTGGCTTTAATGAAGGCCGTCGCCTTATCCAGCGTCAGGCTCTGCTTCTGGCGGCGGCTCCATTCGAGCGCGCGAACGCTCTCCTCCGCGAACGCCTTCATGAACTCGAGAAACCCGGCAGCCGAGAAATCCCGCCCGAACAAGTCGGCCGGCCTCGACATTCGGCCGAAAATCAAATCCGATACCTTCTGTTCATAGGCAATGCGCAGAACGGACGTCAGCAGCTGCAGGCAATAGCGTTGGAACAACCGGAACGGCACCTCCGCTTCGCGCAGCGCGCCGACGAACTCCTCCAGCCCCTGCGAAGCGTCGGCCGCATCCCCGCTTCTGACCGCCCAGCCGATTTTCTCCTCCAGCCCTTCGGGGTAGCCGATCCTGACCAGGTCCTCAAGGTGAAAATCGCGATAATCGCTGACCGTGCCTTCCCCGTAGATCCACTTGTTCTCCAGGCTTTCGCGGGCATGCCCGAGCAGCTTCGGCAGTTCGGCGAATTCGGAGCTCTCCCCGCTTATACCGACGGACACCGAGATTTTCACGGAACGGGCGATCGTGCGGATCGCTTCTTCCCAGAATTCGCGGCCGCAGCTCGCGTCCGCCAGCAAGTAATAGATTTGCGAGCCGTTCTGGAACAAATAACGGAACTTGTCCGAGGCTTGGGCCGTCAGCAGCTCGTGCAAGACGTTGCGAACGGCGAACGCCACGAGCTGGCGATCGCCCCATTGATCCTCGGAGATCACTTGGTCATAGGCGTCGATCTCGATCGCCGCGATCTTCAGGGGGCCTTCTTCCGGCGGAAGGAGAGGAATCAGCTTGGCTTCGTGGCCCGGCTCGTCTTCCGGCGACAGCATCCACTCCTTCCACAGCTTGGAGTACTTCTGCTCGGGGGCGCCCGCCCGCTCCCCTCTCGCGGCAGGCTTCATCTGCGCGGACAATCGGCGCAGCACGTCGCGAATGGCGTCCGGCTTCAGCGGCTTAAGCAGGAAGTCGAACGCTCCGAATTGAATCGCGGTACGCGCGTATTCGAAATAGCCGTATCCCGACAGGATCACGACTTGAAGAGGGTACTCCTTCAGCTCGCTGAGCAGATCCAGACCGTTCATCTTGGGCATGCGGATATCCGTGATAACCAGATCCGGCAGCTGTCTTTTCACGAACTGCAACGCTTCTTCCCCGTTCGCGGCGGTTCCGGCGACTTCCCATTCGGGATCAAGCTTGGGTATGAGAGCGGACAAGCCGCGCCTTACCTTCGGCTCGTCGTCCACGATCAGCGCTCTGTATGCCATAAGTCCGTCTCTCCTCGCGGATTGTTCTCGTCCCGGATGACCGGGAGCACGACCGTTACGCGCGTCCCTCTGCCCGGCTCGGATTCGACCTGCACGCCATAACCGGGCCCGTACTCCAGCTTCAGCCTGTCATCCATATTCGTGATGCCGATGCCATGCGACTTGCGGGACTTGATGCTGCCCATCCGTTCGGCCGTCATCCCGACCCCGTTGTCTTCCACGACGAGACGCAGCTTGTCTTCGCCCTCGCGGGCGAGGCCCACCCGGATCAGCCCTCCGCCGTCGAGATTCTCCATCCCGTGCAAAATCGCGTTCTCCATATACGGCTGCAGCAGCAGCCTCGGCACCTTGAGGTGCAACAGCTCGGCCGGAATATCGAATTCGACGGCGAACTTCGCTTCGAATCGCATTTCCTGGAGATACGCGTAGTTCCTAGCCCATTGCAGCTCTTCCTCCATCCGAACCCACTGCGCGCCACGCCGAATCGCGTATCGCATCATATCGCTTAGCGCCGAGATCATAGAGCTGATCTCGTTCTCGTCTTTCTCGATCGCCAGCCAGTTGATCGCGTCCAGCGTGTTGTAGACGAAGTGGGGGTTGATCTGCGCCTGAAGCGCCCGAATCTCGGCCTCCTTCTCCTTGTCGGAGACGATGCGCACCTCCTGGATCAGATCGTTGATCCGGCCTCGCATTCCGTTGAACGCCATCTGCAGCATGCCGATCTCGTCGTTCGATTGAGCTTGCAGCTTCACGCCTTGCGAATCCTTCTGAATCTGCTTCATGGCGACGACCAGTTGCCGGATCGGCTTCGTGATGTAATGCGTCGTCAGCCAGGCGAGCAGCAGGAATAACGCGGAGAAGGCGACGATCGTCACCACGAGAAAACGCTTCTGGTTCTCCGTCTGCGCGTCGAGATCAAGCTGGGGAACGATGGCGTAGTAGGACCAATCGTTAAACCCGGAGGCGACGCGCCCGGTGCGGTAGCTCTCTCCGTTCAGCTCGAAACGGACGAATTCCCCCGGCTTGGTCGCCTTGTAGAACGGGATTTCGTTCATCCTCGTACCGAAGGCTTGCGGATTGGGATGCCAGATCAGGTTGCCCGAATCGTCGGCCACGAGAATGGTGCCGTTCGGGCTTACGTCGACTTGACCGAAAAGGCGGTCAAGCGAAGAAATTTTCACGTTAAGAATGAGCGTCCCGAGCGCTTGCAGTTCGTCGGTGACGTCCCGAATGCTCATGCCCGCGGCAAAATAATAGGAATTGTCGGGTGAGTACCGGTTCGGCGGAATCTCGTAGGTCGGTATCCATACGATCCGTCCGTTCTCCTCCGCGATCCGTTCCAGCCATTGCGGATTCCGCCCGATCTGGTCGATGAACAGGCTCGAACCGCGAAAATCGGCGAAGTACGTCGCGCCCGACTCGGCCAGGAAATAAACGGAGTCCACATCGTCCTTCCCCCGCAGAAAATCGCGCAAATACCAGCTGATGCGATCCTCCGCGATCTGGCCCTCGCTGCCGCCGGCAGCGTCCGTCGCCGATTCCGAGAGCCGCGCTATGATGTCGTCTTGGTTGTAAATATCGAGCAATTGCGTCTCCACGCCCCGCAGCATTTCGTCCGCGTTCTGCATGACCAGGTTCAACACCTGCAGCGACTCCTTGTCGCTCTTCTCTTCGACCCACTCTACCGAATTCTGATAGAACAGCAGTCCCAGCAGCGACAGGGGCGCCAGGATCACCGTAAGCAGAAGCAGCATCAGCTTGCTGCCCAACTTCCGATTGCGTAGCAAGGATGGAATCATGCGGTCAGTCCTCCGGTCTCGCGGAACGGGTGTAAACGCTTCCGTCAGTCAAAGTGTACGGGATCGACGACCGTTTGACAACGGGAAAGAGGGCGCCCCTAGCAAGGCTTCCAGAGGATCCGGGGATCCGGGGATCCGGGGTTCCGGGGTTCCGGGGTTCCGGGTTCCGAGTTCCCAATCTTCCCGAACCTTGCGGGGCGCCTCTTTTCTATTTTCTCAGCAAGAACGAATCGAAGTCCGCCGTCAGCGGAACCGCTGCCCATGTCTTGGCCATTAGGCCGACGGAAACGGGGGCCGCACAAGGATAATTGTCGCTGCCGGCATTGGTCCAGGCGTCGCCCGGATTCTGCTTGTAATCGACGTAATAGCGGGTGCCGACCTTTCTCATGCGCAGGGAAACCGCCGGGCTTGAGTACGGAGCGACGGTTGCCAGCGCCGCGTATCCCGACCGGGAGAATTCGAGGGCGTTGCCCTTCAGGTTCCCCCACAGGAAATAATTATTCGTGCCGAACCGCACGGCCAAGCCTGAATGGAAATTGTTGCCCGCCGTATACGACGACAAGTTCATTCTCGTTTCGATCGTCCAATCCCCGCCGCCCATATCGGTGCGCATCAGCTTCGGGGACTGGTCGATGAAGTCCCAATTGTCGTACGCGCTCGAATTCGGCAGCGTCATTCGGAGATTCCCGCCCGAGAACGAGTAGACAGGTCCCGCTAGCGGCGCGCTCCAGGTCCAGGCGGAGCCAAGCGGACCGTCGAACGGGTCGGCAACCGTCGTTGCGAAACCGTTGGCGTAGTAGACCTCCAATTCGCTGATCGCCGTGAACTTCTGGGTCCCTCCCGCCGCTCCGATAATCCGCACGCCGTCTCCCCATGTATCGTCGAACTTGAACGTGTACGTTTTATAGGGCGCTGCCGTTCCGTTATACGGATAGTCCGGACTGACGGATAGCCCCGTCGCGTCGACCCATTGAAAGTTTTGCCTGACCTGGACTTTAAGCCCCGAAGCGAAATAGCCCCCATCCGGAAAGGAAGCGCCCGACGTATAAACGACCTTGTTCATGTTGTAAGGTCTGGACCAGGTGTACCCCCAATAGCTTTGCGCCTTCGCTTCCCCGTTCCAGTCGTCCGCGTTGACGTTTTTCGCTCCGTCGTTAAGCGCCCACGGGTTGCCCTGATGAAAGCTCGCCGCCGCGATCGGCGTCTTCGCGTCTCCCGTCACGGCCAGATTGTTCGTATCGCTTCTCGCGTTGGCCGGCGTCAGCGAAGCATTGTACGGCGTCACGTAAAGACGGCGCAAGGAGAAGCGATAATTGTTGACCGGACCTTCGAACGTGTTGGCATTGAACCACATTCGCGTGCCGTCGGCGCTGATGTATTTAGAAGGCATCACCGTCGTGTACCCGCCGTTCTTGCCCGTCGTCCAAGGCGAGGAATACGTTCCGAAGTCCTTGGACAAAAATCTTTTCCACGGTCCCCACGGAGCGGGCGCCTCGTAAAATTCGAACGTGTACTCCGTCCAGGACAGATAGATATAGCGGTTAAGCGCTCGATTGTAGGTGACGCTCCCTTGCGAGATCGGCGTCATATCGCGGATGTGCCCGGACGGAAAGCCGGATGTCACGGACGGGTAGATCCGCCTGTCGTCCTGCAGCACCGGCTGTTTGGCGGCGATATCGCCATAGCTTGACCAAGTCTGCGGTCCTCCGTTTAGTCCGCCTGTCCAGAACTGCCACTTCGATAAGTCCTGCAGATTATCCGTGGCCAAAATACGGGCCAAATAAAGCTTCGTCGGATCGGGAACGGAATTGCTGAACGAATCGCGCCAGTTGTAGTCCGTACCGTAGGCGTAAACGTAATCGTCCCAGTTCGTCGTCGGGTCGTTGTCCACGCCGTCCTTGCCCCAATCCAGGAAGAAAATCGTCGTGAACACCGAGTTCGGAAACATCGGGGAGGTCGCGTTCCACGTCCAGGTCGCGCCTTTGTCCGTCGATTTCAGGATGGTGGCGTTCGGGGCGTCGTTGAAAGCCGGCCCGTAGAACTGGGCGCCCGGACAACGGTTCAGGTCCTGCACGGCCAGCCAGAGCGTGCCTCCCCTTGAGGTTAGGCCCGTCGGCTTGCGATTGTAACGGGGCGAGCCGTCCGGACAAGTCGTCTTGTTCCAAACCGGCCCGAAACCCGCGCTTACCCGATTGCCGACGAGATTGCCGCTGTCCGGATGGCCGCCCGTAATCCGGCTGAAGGCGATGTCGCTCCACCCTTGGTTCGTCCATCCCCACCCATCTCCGTTGGCCAGATACAAGTAGTCGTCGTTCGACCATGCGGACGGCCACAGATCGCCGTCGCTGTTCGTGTTGTAGGTGCTTCCTTCATCTACGAAAGCGGTTGCAAAAAAGGTGCTCTCCGCGGGTACGACCGCTTGCGCGCGGCCTTCTCCCGCGACGGCGATCGCCGCAAGCAGCAGCAAAGCAACCGCCATGCGCATGCCGGTCATTGTTCGTCTCATATGAATTCCCTCCCCTGAATATTGGGATATCGCCTCCAGTATAGTCCATGCGCAGGCCGCGATATATCCGAACATTTTTGGAGAGGGTGGATATTTTTACGATTTTGCTACAGCTTCTTGCCCAGCACGTGATTCAGGGGAATATACCCGATCGATCGGCTGTCGTCGCTATGGTTGCGGTTATCCCCCATGACGAACACATGCCCGTCCGGCACCTTCCACAGCCCTCCGACGAACGCGTTCATCTCTTCTTTAATATACGGCTCGTCGAGTCGTTCGCCGTTACGGTACAACTGCCCGTCGCTGAGCTCCAGAACGTCCCCCGGCTTGCCGATTACCCTTTTCACGTAATAGATGCGGTCATCGTCCCTGGTGAGCAGTTGGATCAGCGGGTTCTCCAGAACGTCGTCCATAAAGCTGCGATCCCGGTTCACCCGGCTGTCTATAATGACGATATCCCCGTAGTCCGGCAGATAGGAAAAAGTATGGGACAGCTTGGATACGAACAGCCGCTGATTGTCGCTCAGCGTCGGATCCATAGAGTGTCCGTCCACTCGATAGGGCTGAAGAAGAAAGATTCCGATCAGCAGCGACAAAACGTAGGCGATCGCCAGCGAGCCTACCCAGCTGCGTATTTTTCTGAACAGCTTCACGCGGACACTCCTTTGACGTTTTCCTATTATTCTAGCATGATCGCGAATCAAAATCACATTTCCGGAGAGGATCTCCGCCCGCTCTTCCGAGTTCCCGCCGATCGTGTCGTGCCGCGTACCTATCTTTGCCTGACCTTACTCCTTCCCCCGATAGTGTCGTGCCGCGTACCTTGCTTAGCCTCCGCATTCTCAACCGTCGGCGCGGCGCCAGGGGACAAAAAAAAAGCAGGCATCTCGCTTACATCTCCCGCGTTCCATCGTGCGAGTTTCGTAAGGAGGTACCTGCTGTTCTTGCGTGAGAAAGCTTTGAGATATTAAGGCGTTACCGGAGCCGGGATTGTTCCGCTCCCCGGGAGAGAAATTTTATGAATCGTCGCATTGTTCCCGTCCGCTATGGAAAGAACATAGATTTGGTAAGTCGTGCCAGCCGTTAAAGTACCGCCCATAACCGTACTGCCCACAGATAGCTCTACCGAATTCGTTCCGGAACCGACGATTGCGGACGCTTGGCCGAGCAACTGATGCGCAGCAGTCGCATCCAGGGATCCGGCAGAATTCAGCAGGAACACGGCGTATTGCGAAATACCTGTCAAATTGTCCGGCAGTGCCCAGCTAATGAGCAGCTTTTCCGAGCCGATCGGCAGCGCGTTTACATTCTTAACATCGCCTACTTGAAGAGGAGAAGCCAGTCTGATCTCCGCAGAAGGGGAGGACAACGAGCTGCTGCCGTTCTTGGCTACGGAAAGCACGAACACCCGATAGCCGACGCCATTCTGAATCTTAACGCCGCTAGTGTCGGCCGCATTGGCGGCCAGCGACTGGTTAAAGCCCGCTCCGTTCGGAGCGACCGTCGTAAAAGGAGACGCGTTGACCGCCAGGGCCAGCGTAAAGGCGCTCGCGTTCTCGCTTCTGACGACGAAGATGCGATATTCCTTAATGTTGCTCTCATCCGCGGCTTTGCCGAAGCTCACCAGCAGGTCCGCGCCCGTTCCCGTGTCCCCTACGTCGCTGACGGAGACGCCCGGCACCGCCGGAGCGCCCGACGTCGTCAAAGTAATCGCCGGAGAAGCGGCGGACAGAGCGTTGACGCCGTAAGATGGGCCGAAGCCTACCGACAGAACGAATATCCGGTAAGGCGCGTTGTTCTTGATCGGTTGATTGTAAATGTCGACGGCGCTGCTCGACAGCACTTGGCTGTAGTCGGCCCCGGGATTGACCGTCGTGAACAACGCCGGATTCGTGATCGAGCTCGCGTTGTTCAAGTTGAACTGATAAGACGCCCCATCCGGCACGACGAAAATCCGGTAATGGCTGATATTCGTCTCTACCGAAGCCTTCGTGAACGAGACGCGCAGGTCCTGACCGTTGCCGTTGTCCGCCACGTCTGTTGCCGTGACATTCGTAACGGCCGTTACCATGCCCTTGTTCTCCAGCATTACCGTCGGAGAAGCGGCGGAGAGCGCATTGCCGTAAACGTTGGAGACGCCTGCCGACAAAATGAACACTTTGTATTTGACGCCGTTCTGAATCTTTATGCCATCGATATCGCGAGATTCCTCGTTCAATGGCTGGCTAATGTTCGCTCCGGTTTTGTTGATAACCGTATAGTACTGTACGGCGTTGGCGGTATTCAGATTGAAATAGCTCGCCGCGTTCTCCTTCACGACATAAGCCCGATAGTGGGCGATGTTGTTCTCGTTGGCCGCTTTGGTGAACGACACGCGCAAATCTTGACCGTTGTTGTAGTCCGCGACGTCGGCGACGGCGACGTTCGTGACCGCCGTAACGTTATTGTTGCTGAGCTGGATCGGAACGGACGCAGACGACAGAGCGTTGCTGCCGTTCGCGTTGCCTACGGACATAACGAACACCCGGTAGGATACTCCGTTCTGGATCGTCGCGCCGTCCACGTCGCGCGCGCTGGCCGACAGGGTCTGAACGATGTTCTTGTTGTTCTTATTGATCGTCGTATAGTTGTTCGAATTCGTAACCGCGTTCGCGGCGGCCAAGCCGAAGCTGCCGACGTACGCTTCCTTGACGACGAATACCCGGTAGTTCTTGATAAGCGACTCGTTGGTCGCCTTCGTGAACGACACCTGCAGGTCGCGGCCGTTGTTATAATCCGCAACGTCGCTGACCGACAGGTTGGTGACCGCCTGGACACCGGAGTGATTAAGCGTAATGCTTGCCGAAGCCGCCGAGAGCGAATTGGCATAAGAGTTATTGTTGGACACGCCCATTACGAATACGCGGTAGGCGACGCCGTTTGCCAACTTATTGCCTCTTGTGTCTCTCATGTTCGAAGAGAGAACGATGTTGTAATTGTTGCCCGTTCTGTATTGATCGTAATAATTGCCGGAAGACACCCGGTTCGCTTCCGTCAGATTAAAGGACGAATAATCGCTTTCTCTGACGACGAAAATTCTGTACGAAGCGATTCTCGATTCGTCCGAAGCTTTGTTGAACGTGACCTGCAGGTCGCGGCCGTCGCCGTTGTCGTCCACGTCCGCCACTCCCGTAATAACCGGGGTCAGAGCGGACGAGCCGAGCGTTACGGAGGCCGAGCTTGAGGAGAGCGAATGCGACAAGCTACCCGTATTCGAGCTCACCGTCATGACGAATGCGGTATATGCCGTTCCGTTGCGAATCAGATCGCCGGAAGTATCCCGTGCCGACGAATTCAGCGTTACGCTGAGCGCGCCCGTTCCGGACGTCTTGGCAACGCTCGTATAGTAAGAGCTGGACATGCCGTTCGCCTGGGACAGATTAAAGCCGGAGGCATTGGCCGTCTTGACGATCATGACCCGGTAGCCGGAAATGTTGCTTTCATTAGAAGCTCTGGAGAACGAGACCCGCAGATCCCGTCCGTCTCCGTGATCGGAGACGTCTTCGATCTTCACGTTCGTCGCCTGGCCTACGGCAGGGTTGGACTTCAAAGTAATCGAGATCGAAGAATCGGACAGCGCGTTCGCGTCCTGTCCCACCGTCAGAACAAACACCTTGTAAGCCTGATTCGCACGGAGCAGAGCTCCGTCGACGTCCCGACTCTGGGAAGTAAGCGTTAAGCGTTGGTAAGAACCGGACTTGGATACGGACGTGTAATTGGCCGCTCGAACGGAAAGAGCCTTGGCCAGATTGAAGGAAGCGGCGTTCTCCGCCTTCACGACCAAAATCCGGTATCCGCTGACGTTCGACTGATCGGACGGCGGCGAAAAGCTGACCTGCAAATCCCGGCCATCGCCGTATTGGGAAGTTTCCGTTACGCCGAGTTGAGTAACTTTGCCGACTTCCTGAACCGATTTGGTCGTAATCAGCACGCTTTGCGACAGTTTATCCCAACGAACGTCGTCCCCGAGAGACTCGCTGACGAACCGGACCGGAACCATCGTGCGGCCTCCCAGAACCCGCGCCGGCGAGTCCAGCGTGACGGTCTGGTTGTTAATGGTCGCCGTCTTGGCGCCGATCGTGAGCACGATCGTCGTGTCGCGCTTCTTAGCGGTGACGGTCTTGGCCTTCTGGTTCCAGAGCACCTGCGCGTTCAGGGCTTCGAAGATGCCGCGAAGCGGAACCATCGTGTACCCTCCGATCAGCAAAGGAGGCTGGTCGGTCTGAAGAATTTGGCCGTCGATGAATATTCGGATCGGAGTGGCGGCCTTGGCTCCTTGCGGTTGATGAAAGAAAGAAAATACGATGGCGAATGCCGCTAGCAAGGAAAAAAATTTACGCACTGGATTCATCCTCTCTGGGCGAAAAAAATGATGTTGATCCCTTTCCCGCGTTCGGGTTTCATGATCTTGGTAATTTGACGTCAAAACGCCGGAGAAAGTTTCAGCAAATCTTCAGTTACTCTTTAGACGTCGAAAGAATCCAAAAGTTCCTGTCGATTCTTATGAAAATAAGACGAACCCGCCGGGAAGTCGGCTTCCCCGCGGGCTCGTTCCTTGAAGATTTGCCGATCCGGCAATCGTTCCTCTATTTTGCTGCTGGCAAGCAAGCCCGTCCCTGTTCCTATACCCCTACTCGGATGTCATCGAATCGTTCGAGAAGAGTACTCCCGCTCCACTCTGCATATTTTCACCTCGTAATCTCGGTACCACTCCGCTTTGCCTCTCTCCTGCGCCGTCCGATGCTCCGCGTTGTTTTTCCAATCGGCGATCGCCTCCAGGCTCTCCCAATACGAGATCGTAATGCCGGCCCCGGACGCGTCCCTAACGCTGTCGATGCCGATAAAGCCCGGTTGGGCCGAAGCGAGCCGCCCCATCTCGTCGGCCATTTGGCCGTAACCGTTGTCCCCCTCCGTTCGCCTACTCGTGAAAATCACCGCATAGTATCCGCCGTTCGTTGGCTCCTTTATTTCCATTCCGATTCCCTCCCGGTGCGAATGGTTACTGCCTTATTGTACTTGATTACGCATGAACGTCGAATCGGAGTTACGATCGGCGAATCGGAGGCTATGACCGACGAATCGGAGGTTACGACCGACGAATCTACGAGGCGCCGCATAAAATAAGCTCGTGCGGCGAGCTTATGCGTCGGGAACGGCGACACCCGAGCGTGATAGGCTCGCGCGGCGGGCTTATTTGGCGATTCTGCGAGGCGACGCATAAAATAAGCTCGTGCGGCGAGCTTTTGCGTCAGGAACGGCGACATCCGAGCGTGATAGGCTCGCGCGGCGGGCTTATTTGGCGAATCTGCGAGGCACCGCATAAAATAAGCTCGCACGGTGGGCTTATGCGTCGGGAATTGCGACACCCGAGCGTGATAGGCTCGCACGGCGGGCTTATTTAGCGATTCTGCCAGGCGCCGCATAAAATAGGCTCGTACGGCGAGCTTATGCGTCGGGAACGGCGACACCCGAGCGTGATAGGCTCGCGCGGCGGACTTATTTGTCGTAAGTCACTCATTTCTGTTCGACGGGGATATCGACGTTCGCGTCGGCCCCGTCGCCACTGCCCTCATCTTCGCCCGAGCCCGCGCCGGCACTCATGGATTGGCGGTACTCCGACGGGGTGAGTCCGGTTTTTTTACGGAAAATTTGCGAGAAATGGCGCATGTCCGGGTAGCCGACGCGCTCCGAGATGTCGACGATTTTCAACTCGGACTTCCGCAGCAGCTCCATCGCCCGCTCCAGCCGCAGTTGTGTGATGTACTCCTTAAAGCCGTGGCCGGTCTTCTGTTTGAACAGCTGGCTGAAATAGATCGGGTTCAAGTAGACGATCGAAGCCACCTTTTCCAGCGATAGATCGGTATGGTAATGCCCTTGAATATACTGCAGCGCCACTTCGACGGCTTGATCCCCGCCGCTGGCGTAATGATCGTACACTTGGCTGGACGCGGCCGTCCTCATGCGCCGCATTTCCTCGGGCACCTGGTTGAAATCCGCGATTCGCTCGGAGTGCAGCACCTGGAACGGAGCTTTGAGATACCGCTTCAGATGGCTTCTCAGCTGGTCCACCAGCCAGGGCAGATCGTTCTCCTTGTGCAACGTCACTAGTCCGAGCAGGCTCTTGGCGTCGATGCTGGCGACAAAGCCGGTTCCCGTCGACTCGATCAGTTCGGTTAGCACGTTCTCCACGATAAAATGCTCGAGCTTCGTGTCCCGTTCGCTCTCCATGCGAACCATGAGCAGGCGAAAGCTGGGATGCCTCTCGACGAAGGGCTTCAATTCGATGCCCCCGAGGTCCAGTCCCGACGCCCAGCGGGCGAACACGGCTTCCCGCAGCAACCGAAGATTGCTTTTCAGCAGATGGGTTTCCTTCGTGCGGGCATTCTCTTCGGCAATCTCCTCGCCCAGCTTGCCGACCAGCTGGACCAAGCTTTCCCTGCCGATCGGCTTGAGCAGATAATCCCTGGCTCCCAGCCGGACGGCCTCTTGGGCGTAGGCAAACTCGGAATACGCCGAGATGACGACCCATTTGACGTGGGCATGGCTTTTGCGGGAAATTTCCATCAATTCGAGACCGGTCATCCCGGGCATCAGAACGTCCGTGAGCACGAGATCGATCGGCTCGTTCTTCAGCAAGTCGACGGCGCCCTCCGGACTTGCGGCCAAATATACGGCATGTTCCGGGAACTGGTTGCGAATCGTTCGTTCGATCCCGCTGCGGATGACGCTTTCGTCGTCGACGACGAGAATGTTCAAGAGATTACCCCCTCTCAGGCGGAATGGGGATCGTTACCGTGACGGCGGTCCCCTGGTTCAAGCGGCTTCGGATGCCGATGCCGTAGCCTTCCCCGAACAGGAGGCGGATGCGAAAATGCACGTTTAGCAGCCCGATTCCTCTCCTCTCGGAGCCGAACTCTCCGTCTTCCTTCCGGGACGCGAGCTCCCCGGACAGCGAACGCAAGAGGCGCTCCAGCGTCTCTTCGTCCATCCCCACGCCGTTGTCCTCCACCACGATCTCCAGCTTGCCGTCGCGCTCGTTGGAGGAAATGCGCAGCAAGCCCGGCCGATCGACCGGCTCCAGGC
>JAEZZE010000143.1 GCA_023418755.1 Bacillota bacterium
GATAAGCTCGCCGCGCGGGCTTATTGGCCTGAACTGGGCCAAGGTGCAGCAGATAAGCTCGCCGCGCGGGCTTATTGGCCCGAACAGGGGTAGCATAAGATTATCCATTGGGACGATGGATAAAGAAATATTGGGAAATTACGCCCAACGAGTACCGGGACAGCGGGGAACGCCGCAAGCGCAAGCGCGAGCCGATTCATTTCAGCTTGAATATCGCGACGCCGGCGACCATGACGCCGATGCCGATCAGCCTGTTCGCCGATAGCGCCACCTTGTCGACGCCGAACAGACCGAAGCTTTCGACGGCGAGCGTTCCGAGCAGCTGCGCGATCAGTAGAATCGCGATCGCGTATGCCGGGTTCAGCGCAATGACGGATTTCATCGCCGAGAAGACGATAACGACGCCCATGCAGCCGCCGAGAAGATACAGCTTGTTGACCGAGCCTAGCTTGTGCAGGCTTCCGTCTTTCATGATCCAGAACACGACGAGAGACAGCACGAAACCCGATCCGTGCACGATCGCGTTCGTCAGCCAGAAGCCGACCTTCTCGCCGAGCCGCACGTTGAATATCCCCTGAGCGCTGACGAACAAGCCCGCGATCAGAGCGTATATAGCGCCTAACATTCGCTCCACCTCTCCTAGCTGTACAACGTGCCGCTCGCAAGACGCTGTAATCCCGCGATATCCTTGACGTACAGGGCTCCCCGCGATCGTTCGACCAACCCTTGCGCGACGAACTGAGCGATCACGCGATTCAAATGGCGATAGCTCGTTCCGAGCAGCTCCGCGATTTCGGTCAGCTTGGAGGCTTTCAGCTCCTCGACGCGCTCACGGTCGTGCTCGTCGGTCGTAATCGCGACCAGATAGCTGGCAAACCTCGTTTCCACCGGATATAAAATGTTGAGGCTGGCAACGGAGGAATTCGTATTCAGCTTACGGGCCAGGTGCTTGATGATGAAACGCAGGAAAGCCGGATCCTCGCTCGCCGTATCGGCCAGCGCCTGTCTCCTGATTCCGATAAACAGCGATTCGCCTACCGATTCCACCGAGTTGTTGACCTTCAAGTCGCCCAGCATCTCCATGTCTCCGATCAGACTGAGCGGATTGTTGAAGCGGAGCAGAATCAACTTCCCGTTAGGCAGCACCCGATAAATTTTAACCTTCCCCCGGACAAGTATGAAAAGGTGTCCGATACCGTCTTCCGCCCGGCAGATCATCTCTCCTTTGCCGAACTCGTACAATTCCATAACCGCTTCCGTCTTCTCCCCGAACATGCCGTTTAGCCGATGCTCGTCCATAACCCTTCGCAGCAGCGCCGGATCGCGAATTTTTCTCATCCCGTTCACCTGTCCGTCTCTTGTCTGCCCTCATTGTATAGCCATTATTCTCGGAGCAAAAGGACATATGTCCCATTGAGAACCCTATCGTTCAACCGGATCCGATTCGCGCGACAACCGAAAACGCCTCGATCCTCATAACGAGAATCGAGGGAGTTCCCGACCTGCTGATGGAAACCTAGAAATTACCGCTCGTAGATTTTCACGTTCGCAGAAAGAGCCTCGGCCCCCGCGTCCGACCATTCGAACACGATCCACTCACCGTTTTCGTACCGCAGCCTGTAATTCGACGTCTGCACGCCCGCGACCGGCTCAGGTCTGAAATCGAACGCTCCGTAATAATACGCTTCCTCGTAGTCGATCCGGGCAAGCACCGACACCGAGTAATCCGACGAGTCCAGTTGATCGAGCCGCAAGCTGTCCCGGTCGAATGCAGCCCGCCGCAGCTCTCCGACATAATGCTCGTCGCCCGCGACCATATCCGCAAAATGATCGGCTAAGTCGGCTTTGCGGTCCTTATGAACGTGCCGCAGCCGCTTCGCGTCGCGTTCCCGGAACGCCTCGTACCAGCTCGCTGCGAACGCGTGCGCGGCATCCAGGATTTGCTCCTTGGCTTCGTCCGTCAAGTTGGACAGCTTGAACTCCGCCCGCGTGCCCTCGATCGGCCGTTCCTCGCTCTTCGTCGTTCCCCAAGGATAATCGGCTTCCACGCTTATCGTATTCGAGCCGTCGACCGCGATCGGTCCGATCCGCTGCCCGTCCCCTACGGCCAGTCCGATGTCTTCCCCGTTAATCAAGATGCGGGCGAAGCCGTTGTTCGAGAAGACGTCGACGTATTCCCCGCGGAGCGGAACCTCGACCGGTTCAACGGAGCTTCCTATCGGAAAGAGGTCGGCTTTCACCTCGTTTTCCAGCGTCGTATACTTGCCCTCGTACACCGCTTTGACCGCGTACTTGCCCGGCGGCAGCGGTCCCAGCTGAAGCGTGGAGCCGCCCACTCCCGCGATTCCCGCTTCTTCGCCGTTCAACAAGATCCGCGCTCCGCCGAAATTCGTGTTCACCGGTACTTTGTAGCTGCGCAGCTTGAGCTCGTAGTCGTCGTAGACGAACCAGCGCTTCTCCTCCTTCTTGCGCGCGTAGACGAACGCCGACTCTCCGTCGCCGGCGAACGATTGGACCGAGCCTTCCTTCAACTGCGCGATTTCCGTCTTCAGTCTGGAGAGCAAGGCGCGCATCGCCTCCTCGTCCGTCCCGAGATGCTCGACGATCGCCTCCGCGGTCGCGCGTTCCACGGTCTCGCTCTCTTCGGGCGCGGCGAGGAGCTTCAGAAGCTCGTCCGGCCGTCCCTTGTCGATCGAGCTCTCGAAGCGCTCGAGCAGTCTCTGTCCGTCCGCCAAGTAGCCGCCCAGGAAATACAACCCGACAGCCGCGATAATCGCGAACGCCGCCGCTCCGATCGTGATTTTCATGTTCTTGGATGTCATTCTCTCACCTTATCCCCATCATTCTCAGCACCTTGCCGTCGCCCGTGCAGAGGTACAGCTCTCCTTCCGCATCCAGGCCGAACGAGGTGATGTTCTCTTCGGATTCCAGCAGCGTCCGATGTTCGGCCGTGCCGTCCTCCCGTTCCCGCAGCGCCCATATCGTGCCCGTGCCGTAATCCGCATAGACGTACCAGCCCGTCAAATCCGGAAGCTCGTCCCCTCTGTAGACGTAGCCTCCCGTCACGGACACGCCGTCATCGCGACCGTACTCGAACAGCGGATCGATCAGATCTTCCCGCGCGCAGCCGCTCTTCGGATGATAGCATTCCGTTCCTTCCATCAGCCGCCAGCCGTAATTGCCCCCGCGCTCGATCAGGTTGATCTCCTCGAGGCGGTTCTGGCCTACGTCCGCCGCCCACAGCTTGCCGGTCTCCTCGTCAAAGCTGAAGCGCCAAGGATTGCGCAAGCCGTACGCATAGATTTCGGGCCGCCCGTTTTTCAAGAACGGGTTGTCCGTAGGAATCGCGTACTTCTTCCCCTCCGTCTCGCTCCTTGCGTCGATCCGCAGGATTTTCCCGAGCAGGCTGTCGAGATTTTGGCTGCGGTTCTGCGGATCGCCGCCGCTGCCGCCGTCTCCGGTCGCGATATACAGATAGCCGTCCGGTCCGAACGCAAGCTGACCGCCGTTATGATTGGAATAAGGCTGCTTGATCGCGAGCAGCACCTGTTCGCTGTCCGGGTCCAGTCTCCCCGGTGCGTTCGAATCGGCGGTATACCGCGCGATGACCGTATGCGTCCGGGTCGTATAATTCACATAGGCGTCGTTCGGACGCTGCGGGTCGAAGGCGAGACCCAGCAGTCCCTGCTCCCCGCCCTTGTCGTACACGCGTTCCCGAATATCCAGCACGACCTCGGCCTCCCGATTCGGGCTGCTCAAGCTTTTGCCCACGATTCGCCCCGGCTGCTCGACGATATAGACGTATTCGGGATGGCCCTCCCGCCGCTCCAGCCCTACGGGCTTATCGAAAGTCTCGTTCCCGAAGGCCGGCTTCAGCGCCACGGCGCCGCTGCTCGCGGAGTCCGCGGTCGCGGCGTTCCCGGGTCCGGCCCCATCTCCCGGGTTCCAGCAAGCGGTCAAGCCCGCAACAACAATCAGTCCTGCAAGCGAGGCTCCGAACCTTCCCACCTTAACGCTCCCCCCTTTTCACGGATAAAATAAAATTTCCGCTCCGGACAGCGCCTCGCCTTTACTTGGTCAGAGAAGAGGGCAGAGCTGCGCCGTAAATTCGATCCTCAGCCTGAATGATCGCCATCCCGTTCTCCAGCTTCGCGGATCCGAACCGCCGCGCGCCCGTCATCAGCTTGCCCGCCGCCTTGCCGGTAGAAGCGTTGGCCAGGTAGACTTGCCCGTCGGTCAGCCCGATAATGGCGGCTTGTCCGAGCAGGTCCAGCTGCGCGATCGTATTCTCGGGACCGTTAAAGGGAACGAACCCGTTTCCTCCGTCCTTAAGTCCGATCAGCTTCCGGTCGACCTCGAAATAGAGGCGGCCCGAATAAGGTCCAGCCAGCCATTTGCCGCGATTTTCGTAGACTTTCGGAGTTTGCTTTTCCGGATCGCGGTCCAGCGAGAACACGGACACTTTGCTCTCTCCTAGCCTAGGCTGCTGCTCGATGTAGATCGATTGGCCTTCGATGACGACCGCGGATGCGTAGTTGCCGGCCGTGTCTTCTTCCGGAATATAGGAGAGCGTCTCGGCGATCTCGCCCGTCTTGACGTCCACCTTGTCGATAACGGCGGCATAGCCGTTATCGAGCACGGGCCATTCGTTGCGCAAATACAGATAGCCGCCCCGTTCGTGAAGCACGCCGGAACGAATGCCGGACAATTCCCACAGCCGTTTTCCCGAGGCCGCGTCGTATCCGTAATAAGGCAAGGTCGTGATCGCCCCGCTCTCCATTCCCGATACGACGACGACTCCGCCGTACGTGCCCCGATATTGGGGGGCGCCGATTTCCTGAGCTTTGGTTTTCCACTTTCTCTTTCCCGTGGAAGCATCGTAAGCGGCCAGATTGCCCGGCTCGGTCACGTATAGCGAATTTCCTTCATGCGCCAGCGGGTAGAAGGCGTCTTCGGAAGCGTCGGCGATTTTCGTTTTCCAGCCGACCGCGCCCGTCTTGGCGTTCAATCCGATCAGGTAGCCTTGCGAATTCACGAAATAAAGAAAACTCCCGCGTGCCAGAAGCGGACTGGAGCGACGGCCGTCGTACGTCCACTTCTTCTTCCCGGTCGCCGCGTTTACGGAAATGATCTTATTCTTGTACGAATAGAAGACATCCCCGTTCGCCGTCGCGATCTCGGATGCGCCGCCTCCCGCCGTATCCGCCTGAAGCTGCCACGCCGGCTTCAGCACGGCCGTTCGATCCGGAGCCGCCGCTCCGTATTCTCGCGTGTAGGAAGTTTTTCCGGCGGCTCCCGCCTGATCGGCGGCCGCGGGCCAGGCCGTCAAGAGCAAGGCCAGCGACAGGGCCGCTCCCGTCGTTTTTTTCATCAGTTTCACGATTTCTTCCCTCCATATTCTGTGCCATAGAGCATCATCTTACCCTTTAGACGTAGACGGATGGATAAAGTTTCATTTTACGACCCGTCATGGCCTTCTCCCCGCTTCCCCCCGCAACGCAAATAACCGCGTGCCCCTAGGAGACACGCGGCCATTCTTATCGCGCGGGATGGCGGCTTGACGTTCCGCCGCTCAAGATTGCGCTTCCCATTTCCTTAACCGTTCGCCCAGCTCCCAACTGCTGAAATGATCCTCCCAGATGATGTGGTACAGGTTATCGTGGATTTCCACGATAACCCCTTGCGTGCCGTCCTGCACGTAGACAACGCGATCCCCGATCTTCATTCGCTTCCCACCTTGTCATCCGAGTCGAAAAACGATGCCGTGACCGCCCTTCGGATACACCCACTTGATGTTCTGGTGAGGACAGCCGATGCGGCAGCTCCCGCATTCGTGGCAGCCCTCGTAGCCGACATGCATGCGTACCTCTTCCCATTTATATACTTCGGCGGGGCAGAATATCGTGCAAATTTTGTCCGGGCAGCTCGTCAGGCACACTTCCGCGTCCATGACGTGCAGGTGGGACTGCGTGTCGGCGTTAAATCGGATCAGGTATTGCTTTTCCTCGATGGTCGAGCCCTTGGCCGGAGGAACCGGTTGCGCTTCGCTCATCACTTCATCACCCTCCACGCCCGATACAGGTCGCGGGCCATTTTGATCTTCTTCTTGGCCGGACCGATGTCCCGCCATATTTTCTTCTGCTTCTCCCGCTTGGGCATGCCGTCGACGGTCAGCATCTGGCTCGCCGCCCGGTTCATCATCGGGATATATTGCTCGAAGTATTGCGGGAACTTGTCGAAGTGGTGGGTGGCGTCCTTGTATTTCTTTAGATCCTGCCCGACGAAGCTGCCCATCAGCTTCTTGCGGTAATCGTCCAGCGCCGCCTCCGAGAAGTCGCCGCGTTGTCGGGCCGCGACGATCGTCTCCGCCGCGAGCCTGCCGGACGTCATCGCCATGTTGGAGCCTTCGCGGTGAATCGCGTTCACGAGCTGCGCCGCGTCGCCCGCGACGATGACCCCGGCCCCGACGACTTTGGGCATCGAACGGTAGCCGCCTTCGGGAATGAGGTGGGCCAAATACTCTTGGGCCTCCGCGCCCTGGATGTAAGGACGGATCATCGGATGCGTCTTCACGTATTCCATCAGTTCGTAAGGCTTTATCTTATGCTTGATGAGGCCGGAGAGCAACGTGCCGACGCCGATGCTGAGCGTATCTTTGTTCGTGTACAGGAAGCCGGTGCCGAGAATGCCCTTCGTCGCGTCGCCGAACAGCTCGATCGTGCAGCCCTGCCCTTCCTCCAGATTAAAACGGTCCTCGATGATCTTCTTGTCGAGCTTCAGGATTTCCATCGTCGCCAGCGCCACTTCGTCCGGTCGGAACTCCTTATGGAAGCCGAGCTGCTTCGCGAGCAGGGAATTGACGCCGTCGGCCAGCACGACGACATCGGCGCGCAGCTCCCCGTCGGGACGGTCCGTCCGCACGCCGACGACCTTGCCCCCCTCGACGACGCACTCGAGCACGACCGTCTCGTTCAGCAGCAGCGCCCCTTGCTCCACCGCCTTGGAGGCGAACCACTGGTCGAACTTCGCGCGCAGCACGGTGAAGTTGTTGTACGGCTCTTCGGCCCACTCCATTCCCTTATACGAGAACGTCACCGCCGACGTCTTATCCATCATCATAAACCGCTGCTCGACGATCGGCCGTTCGATCGGCGCTTCCTTGTGGAAGCCCGGAACGACCTCTTCCATCATTTTGCGGTACAGCACGCCGCCCATTACGTTTTTGGAGCCGGGATACTCCCCCCGCTCGATCAGAACCACGTTTACGCCCGCCTTCGCCAGCTCGTACGCGCAGGCTGTTCCGGCGGGTCCCGCTCCCACGACGATCGCGTCAAACTTTTCCGGCATCGGCCTCTTCCTTTCTTCCCAACGCGGATTTGAAAGCCTCGTTCAGCATCGGCACGATCGTCAGCGCGTCTCCGACGATGCCGTAATGGCAGGCTTGGAAAATCGGCGCCGCCGGGTCCTTGTTGATCGCGATAATAAGACCCGAATTCTGCATGCCGACCAGATGCTGGATGGCGCCGGATATCCCGATAGCAAAGTATACCTTCGGCGTCACCGTCACGCCCGTCTGGCCCACCTGGTGGTGATGGCCGATCCATCCGGCCTCCACGACGTCCCGGCTCGCCCCGACGGCCGCGCCCAGCGTCTCCGCCAGCTGCTGCACGACCTTGAAGCCCGCGGGACCGCCCAGTCCCTTGCCTCCCGCGACGATAACGTCGGCTTCGTCGATGCGGACATGGCGCGTCGTCGAACGAACGATTTCCAGCACCTTCGTGCGGATGTCCTCTTCCTTCAGCGGGATGCATTCCTCGACGACGACTCCGGAAGCCCCCGCTTTGCGAGGCAGCGCTTTCATCACTTTTGGGCGAACGGTCGCCATCTGCGGACGATACTTCTTGCATAGAATCGTCGCCATGATGTTGCCGCCGAACGCCGGCCGGCTGGCGAGCAGCAAGCCCGTATCCTCTTCCACGTCGAGCTGGGTCGTATCCGCGGTCAGCCCCGTCGGCAAGTCGGTCGCTACGGCGCTGGCCAGGTCTTTGCCCGTCGAGGTCGCCCCGTACAGCAAAATTTCCGGTTTATGCTTTTCGACGCACGCCAGCATTGCCCTCATATACGTCTCCGTCCGGTAGAAACGGTAAATCGGGGAGTCGTATACGTATACTTTGTCGGCCCCGTATTCGAACGCCGTCTCGGCCAAGGCGCTGATATTCTCTCCGATCAGCACGCCGGCCAGCTCCGATTTCCTTTTGTCCGCCAATTGCCTGCCGGCTCCCAGCAGCTCCAGAGAGACGGGAGCGATCGCTCCGTCTTTCTCCTCGATAAACACCCATACGCCGCGATAATCCTCGAAATTCAAGATGCTCCACCTCCCGAAGCGTCGGCGAACAGCTCTTGGCGCGCCATTAAGATGTCGAACAATTGCGAGATTTGATCATCCGTCGTTCCCTCCAGCATCTTGCCCCCTTGCGGCTTCGGCGGCGCCCATACGGAGCTTACGATCGTCGGAGAGCCCTTCAGCCCGAGCTGAGTCTTGTCGATGTCGGGCAGATCGGCAACCGCCCAGATGTGAGGCTGGTAACGGGCGGCTCGCAGCATGTTCGGAAGCGAGGAGTACGGAACCTCGTTGATCTCTTTCTCCACGGAGAGCAGGCAAGGCAACGTGGAGCGGACTACTTCGTAGCCGTCCTCCAGCTTCCGGTGAACGATGGCATGCCTCTTCTCCGCGTCGACCTCGACCACCTTGTTGACGGACGTGAGCGGCGGCATATCCAGCCTGCGGGCGATGCCGGGGCCGACTTGACCGGTATCCCCGTCTATCGTCATTTTGCCGCAGATGATCAGATCGATCGGCCGGGTCTGCGCGATCTTCTCCAGCGCCTTGGTCAGGGCATAGCTGGTCGCCAGCGTATCCGCGCCCGCGAACGCCCGGTCGGTAATCATGTACCCTTCGTCCGCGCCGATCTCGATGCACTTGCGGATCGCCTTGACGGCGGGAGGAGGCCCCATCGTCAGCACGGAGACGACGCCTCCGTATCGCGCTCGAAGCCTGACCGCCTCTTCCACCGCATGGGCGTCATACGGATTCAGAATGGCGGGCGCGCTGGAGCGATCCATCGTGTTCGTCTTCGGGTTCATCTTGATGATCTTCGTGTCCGGCACCTGCTTGATGCAGGCGACGATATGCAGCATGAGGTCCTCACCCTTTCCGCTCAATCCGGTCGGTTCCCCGGTTTAAACCTTTCCAATTCATCTATATTAGCCGAAAGCCGAGATCATGCCTGGGTTTGTCCTGCCTACATTCATTCGCCAACTCTTCTTATCTCGCACCCTGGTAAAAAAGAAATATTATTTTCAGATATTCCAATAAACAAGAAAATTCTGTATAATTTAGTCACAAACTGCTGAGAGGAGCGTAGTCGGTTGGAGTCCCTTATATACATATCTGTATATACTCTTGAAGCTTTTTGTATGCTTTCAGCTGGCTACATGCTTTTTCGCTTCCCTTTCAAAGAATTCATTTGGAAAAAGATCGTTCTCTGTTTTCTCTTCGCCGTGTTCTCTCATTCGGTTAGAGATTTAACTGTCGTCAATATAGCTACCGTGATCGTTCCGTTGGTCTACCTGTTGTCCGCCACTTTGTTTATCACATTCGTTAGCAAAATTCGGGTTGTCTGGGCATCCATTATGATGACGACGGGTTACGCTCTCGTAGGCACCGTTCAAATGCTAGTTTTACTGCTTTTCGATGCCTTTGGAGTCGAAATGGCGGATGTGCAAGGCAATCTATCTTACTTGGTACTCGTCCAGGTTATCACCGCGGTTATCGTGTTTGCTTTTTCCTTTCTCTACTATTATCGCGGCGCAGGATTTACTTACGACTTCCCTTCATGGAAGTGGAAACATCTTTGGTTGGTCGTGCTGGAGCTTATTCTAATTGCCCTAATTCTTCAATTTGTTTTATTGAACAATCTTTCCATGATGATCGCCGTAGTAGCAAGCCTTACCGCGCTTATTCTTCTGAGCAGAAAAATGGAGAGGGAGGAGAAGTTAGGATGAATTGGACCTACAGACTTGCCAACCACTTGGCGCTGAAAATTCACTCGGCCAATCCACAGCATCCCGTCAGTCTGCCGGTTCAGAGATACGCCATCGAAACGCTTATATCGTATACGATCATCTATATCGTTTCATTGGGGATCGGGGCGTTGCTCGGACAAGCCCTGAACGTATTCATTGTCATGATCGGATTCTCCCTGCTGAGGCTTATTACAGGCGGCCGGCATTTCAGTTCCCCTACGGCATGTTTCGTATCCACCGTTATTGCCTTCAACGCTATTCCGCTAATCGCTCAATATATCGATTCCACGACAGTCACCTTGGCGCTTACCCTAGCAAGCCTGCTGCTTTGCATAGCTTTCGCACCGCAAGGAAAACGTACCATCGTGAAGCAGCACCAGACCATCAAGCTGGCAGGAGGGGCGATTATCGCCATGAACGTCTTGGTGATGTCGCCCGTTCTAGCAATAGCATTTTTCCTGCAAGCCGCGACACTCATCCACTTTAAGAAAGGAGGGAATAGCGCATATGAAAAAAATTAGACTTATGTCCTTGTTCACACTTTCTACGATTTTGGGGATCGTCGCCTTCGCTCAGTCTTCCTTTGCTTGTGCGTTTGGGCTGTACGACCCCGAAATGCCTGAAGAATTGCAGTAGGAGGATCTTATGGAGTGGATCAAGGAGCTCCCAGTAAGTCGAGACCCTCAAGGTGCAACAGGCATCGTGTCGTTGCCTATGGACTCCATTCTATACATCCACTTCTATGAAGCAACGATTCAAGTCCACACCGCAACAGAAATGTTTTACTTTACGTTAGGGAGCAATCTGAGCGTGCTCGTCGATAACCTGAACAACTCGGGATACCAATTCGAGAAGACGGACCGCGCTCAGGTCGCGGATTATCGACGAATAAGCCGCATCGAGAAAACGGAGTATTACCAATACAGAGGCTACTTCGAGGGAACTCATAAATTCGTGATTTTCTCGGAGAGCAATTACAAGAAGGCCATGAAACTGCTAAAGGATCGCTCGGAATAGAGCGATCCTTTCTTTTTAACCGAATATCGCCTGAATGACCGGCTTCGTATGCCCGCCCGGGTACAGAAGGTACAACAGCACGTAGACCGTAACGCCCGTAATGACGGTGGCGAACCAAATGACTGCCGTGATCCGTCCGACTTTGCGATGCTTGTCGAACCTCTTCCGGAAAGCCAGCGTCAGCGTCGTAATTCCGAATACGGCGGCGACGGTCGCAAGCACGATGTGGAACAACAGGAAGATCAAGTAGACCGTCTTCAAGCTTTCGGGACCGTTAAACATCGTATTGCCGATGAAGATCGTGCGGGATACATAGATAATGAAGAACAAGGATGCCGCGATCGCCGCCGCGATCATGACCTTCTCGTGCGCATCGCGCTTCTTCAGGATAATGAGCCGCCAGCCGATGGCGACCAGTATTCCGCTGATTAGGATAAAGCTCGTGCTGACGAGCGGAAAAATCTCATACCACGACATACGCATCCACCTGTTCTATCGTCGGTTCTTCCAAGCTTCTTCCTTCATTGTACCTGTCCGGGAGACTCAGTTCAAACGTTTGGGCGGAACGTCACACATTGTTAATATCTTCTCACTCCGGCGCCGGATTAAGCACATTGTCCTTATCGAGCGAGCGGTCCCTGCGATACCATTGCATGAACACCGTATACAGCGCCGCCACGTTGATCGCTTCTTGCAACAGCTTCATGATGATCCCTCCAAGCTGCTGATCGTCCGTCGAGCTCAACGTATTGAAGAACTTCGGTCCTTCGAACTGGCGCAGCAGCTCCGCCGGATCTCCGGATACGCAATACCCCATCGCATTGGCCCAAATCTCGGGATCGTTATAGACGCCGAACAGCGGCTTCCCTGCGAAGATAATCATGACGCAGGCCGGAGTAAGCAGCAGACCGCTCATGAAGATGTAGCCCAGCGTCAGCATGTGCGACATGCGCCGCCATTCCGGAATCGGACAATAGACATGCCACCACATCGCCATCGAGCTCAGGAACAGCAAGGCGTAGAAGATACGATGAATCGTGAAATGAGTCATGATCCAATCGTGATTGTCCGGTATGTGATACATCGAAAACAACATGACGAAGGCCAACAGACCAACGATCGGATTCATCAGCGTACGGAATACTCCGTTCTGCCAGAAACGCCCCCCGAATGCGGCACGCCAAAACCATACGGGTATGCCGTAGATGAGCATGGGAGGAACCAGCATATAGGCGATCGCCATATTGGTCATGTGAAAGGTGAACATCAGGTGACCCAATAAGCTCAGCGGTCCGCCTTGCGTCAAGTACAGAAGCGCGATTGCCAGAACGAACGTGATTTGGCGCGAAGCCGATACGGGCGCGCTCCCGGAGAAGTGGTGTCTCCAAGGTCCGACCACGAACGTGTACAAGACGACAATCACCATCATGAAAATCATAAACGCCGGACTCCACAAATCACTGAACGAGAAATATTCCAATCCCATCATTGCTGCCGACCTCCTTTCGAATACGTCTATCGGATCCATGAAAAAAGAGAGGACGGATTGCGGCCCGCCTCTCTGAAATTCGGTTCTGCCCGGGAATTACCACCAAACCCAGTACAGGGCCAGGATCACCATCAAGAATGCGACGAAGACACCGGCAATGATACCGATAATCGGGAACAAATGTCCGCGATCCTTCATATGCATCCAGTAAGCCATCTGAATAATGACTTGAACGACCGCCATGCTCACCAGAATGATATACGTGAACGTCTCGTTAATCTCGCCCGCGGCTACCGCAGCGAATGCGATAATCGTCAGGGCAAGGGAGAGAATGAAGCCGACAACGTGTTTCTGCGGCCCTTCGACCTTATGGCGCTTGGGAAGCTCACCGGATGCCGTCTCGTTGTGATTGCTCGACAAGTTAACCAGCCACCTTTCCCATCAAATAAACAACGGTGAAGATGAAGACCCAGACAACGTCGATAAAGTGCCAGTACATAGCGGAGATGTACACTTTAGGCGCGGTAACGACCGTGAGCCCTTTTTTGAAGACCTGACCGATGACGAGCGAGATCCAGCAAACCCCGAACGCGACGTGGGCGCCGTGGAATCCGACGAGCGTATAGAAGGACGAGCTGAACGCGCTTGTCGTAAAGCCGTGGCCTTCGTGAACGTATTCCACGAATTCGTAAATTTCGAGGCCGAGGAACGATAGCCCGAGAAGAACGGTAATGATCAGCCAAGTAACCATCGACTTCCGGTTATCATGATGCATCGCCTGCACGGCAAAGACGCTCGTCAAGCTGGAAGTAAGCAGGATCATCGTCGCGGCGAAAACCATCGGCAGTTGGAACAATTCGCCGGCCGTAGGGCCGTCGCCGATGTTATGACGCAGCGCCAGGAAAGCTGCGAACAGGGTACCGAACAGGACGACTTCCGCTCCGAGGAACAGCCAGAAGCCCAAAATTTTGTTGCGGGCCTCCAGAGTCGCCTTCTCCGGTTCATGAGGCAAGTGCCCTTCTACGTGGTCATGTGCGCTCATGCTTGCACCCCCTTATCCTGATCTTCCGGTTCAATATGGAAGCCGTGATCGTCGATCATAGAACGGACCGCCATACAGCCGAGCGTAATCGCCAAACCTACGCCGGCGACGATCAATTTGTCGTAAATAAATCCGAACCCGGCGACGAACAATCCGATGCTCATAATGAACGGAAGGATCGACGGAGACGGCATATGAATCGAACCCACCGGCTCGGCCGGCGTGATCGAAGTCTTTCCTTCCATCTTCTCCATCCACCATGCATCGTATCCGCGAACGAGCGGAGTTTGCTTGAAGTTATATTCCGGCGGCGGCGAAGGAATCGTCCATTCCAGCGTACGTCCGTCTTCCCAAGGGTCGTTGGAAGCGTTGCGCGGCTTCGCCCAAGTGACGAAAATGTTAATCAGGAACGCGATCGTTCCGATTCCCATCAAGAAAGCGCCGATCGTACTGATGAAGTTCATATTATCGTATCCCTGACCTGGCAGGTACGTATATACGCGGCGTTGCATTCCCAGCAAACCGAGGAAATGCTGAACGAAGAACGTCATATGGAATCCGATAAAGAACGTCCAGAACGTAATTTGGCCGAGTTTCTCGTTAAGCATGCGCCCGAACATTTTCGGCCACCAGTAGTGCAGACCCGCGAAAATACCGAGAATCAGACCGCCCACGATAACGTAGTGGAAGTGAGCGACGACGAAATACGTATCGTGATACTGATAGTCGGCGGGAGCGGAAGCGAGCATGATGCCCGTAACGCCGCCCATAACGAAGGTCGGGATAAATCCGATCGCGAACAGGCTCGACGTGTTGAACTTGATCGATCCGCCCCAGAGCGTGAACAACCAGTTGAATACTTTGACCCCGGTCGGAACCGCGATCAGCATCGTCGCGATCGAGAACAGACCGTTGGCTACCGGTCCGAGACCGGTGGTGAACATATGGTGAGCCCACACCATGAATCCAAGGAACGCGATCAGGACGGTCGCGAACACCATGGAGCTGTAACCGAACAGACGCTTGCGCGAGAACGTGCTCACGACTTCGGAAATGATTCCGAAAGCCGGAAGAATGAGAATGTAAACCTCGGGGTGACCGAACACCCAGAAGATGTGCTCCCAGAGAACGCCGTTGCCGCCGTTGGCGACATCGAAGAAATTCGCGTTGAACAGGCGGTCGAACATGAGCGCGACCAGACCTACCGTCAGAGCCGGGAAAGCGAACACGATCAACGCCGACGTAATGAAGATCGTCCAGGTGAACATCGGCATTCTCATGAACGTCATGCCCGGTGCTCTCATGTTGATGATCGTCGCCATGAAGTTGATCCCGCCGAGCAGCGTGCCGATACCGGCGATCTGCAAGCCGAGGACGTAATAGTCGACCCCTGAACCGGAACTGAAAAGCGGACCGGCCAGCGGTACGTAAGACGTCCATCCCGCATCCGGGACGGCACCCGCAAACCAGCTCAGGTTGAGCAGCAGTCCGCCGAAGAAGAACGTCCAGAAACCAAGGGAGTTCAGGAACGGGAACGCGACGTCGCGCGCGCCGATCTGCAGCGGGATAACCGCGTTCATGACCGCGAACAACAGCGGCATTGCCGCAAGGAAGATCATGGTCGTTCCGTGCATCGTAATCAATTCGTTAAACGTATCTCCGGCGACGACATCATTCATCGGCTTGAGCAATTGAACCCGAATGATGACCGCCTCCAGCCCGCCGATGAGGAAGAAGAACAGTCCCGCGATTAAATACAGGATGCCGATCTTCTTATGGTCGACGGTCGTCAGCCAATCCATCAAGCCGCTATAGCGCTTGACCTTGTGTCCATGTGCATGTGTTGCTGCCAAGGCCACGTACCTCCTTCAAATTCCCGCTGGTTAATAGTCAAGCTTATATTCAGCCAAATACTTGGCAATACCGGCAATCTCTTCGGGCGTCAAGCCGGTATCTTCCGCTCCCGGCATCATCGCGCCCATCTTGATGCCTTGAGGATCCGTAATCCAGTCGCGAAGGTTCTGTTCGACGCCGCCTTCGTCGTTGAACAGATAGCCGGCGACCGTCTCGCGGCTGCCGATGCCGGTCAGATTCGGAGCGCTGTTCCCGCCGTTCTCTCCTACCGCGTGGCAGCTGAGGCACTGCGAAGTGAACTTCTCGGCGAGCTCGGCGTCGGCCGGCATAACGGCCGGAGCCTTCATCGCGGCGATCCAGCGGTCGAACGATTCCGGGCTGACCGCCTTGGCTTTGAACTCCATCAGAGCATGGGAAGGTCCGCAGAGCTCGGCGCACTTGCCGCGGAATACGCCCTCTTTAGGGAACTCCAGGTACATCCTGTTGGACATGCCGGGGTTGGTATCCATCTTTCCGCCGATCGCGGGAATCCAGAACGAGTGCTTAACGTCGGCCGCAACCAGCTCGAACGAAATCTTCTTGCCCGTCGGAACGATCAAGTCCTGAGCGGTCGTAACGCCGTAATCGGTATACTCGAATTCCCACCAGTACTGGTGGGCCGTAACTTTAACCTGAACGGCGTCTTTATCTTTGCTGTAATCTTTGGCGAAGCCGAACACGCTTTGAATCGTCGGCACGCCGAGAATCAACAGAAGAATAATCGGAATAACGGTCCAGATAACTTCCAGCTTGTGGTTGCCTTCCACTTGCTTTGGAATCGCTTTATCCCCCTTGCGGCGGCGAAAGCGGATCAGAACGTAAATACAAATCGCAAACACGACGACAACGACCAAAGCCATGATGCCAATGGCCAGCTTCATCAATTCGAATTGTCTCTCAGCTACGGGTCCTTGCGGATTCAGAGTTGAGAGGTCTTCTCTTCCACATGCCGTCAGCAACAGCACGAGCCCAGTCAGCAGCGGCAGCAACCGCTTCATTACAGGCCACCGTTTCATCATATCAACCCCATTTTGACATTTTCATAGAAAATCGTTTGCCTCCCCGGCAAACGTTCCCTATATGTACACGCCGTTGGACCAAGCTAAACGCCTTTTCATGCCTCGAATTTCAAAAAAACCTTCTAATTTCGCGGTTTTTTCGAATTCTCGCCAACCGGGCACTCTAATAAATATAAAGATTGTTCCGCCTTTTTGTCAATGTTCACCGGACAGTTCACAAATTGTTCTCAAAACTGTCAAAAAGGCCGCCGTTCTAAGGATTTCGCTCTTTCGACGAAGTTGGCGACCGCCCTTCAAGGTTTCCGGCTTTTTCCCGCCCGCGGTACGGGGAGACTTGTTTCGTCCCTCACCCTTCTTTTTGCCATTTCGTCCGATTTTTATGTGCGGCATTCCCTGCATACTTTGCCTTCCCCGGTCGAACCCTATGCGATAATCGACTTTTCAAGGAGGGTTGTCCATGTCGTCCGTACGACGCATTTGTCAGCTTATCGGGATTGCCCTGTTGCTTGGACTGCTGTCCGCCTGCAATTACAAATCCTATTTTCAAAAAAGCGCTCAGGATTATGCCAGCCGATCCGCCAATGATCCGAAAATGTCCCACACGCGTTCCTTCGGCACCCACAACGCCGATCCGAGACAGCATGAGAACCGTTATTTCGAATACAGCTCCGCGCTCTCCAACAAGATCGCCGCCTTGCCCGGGATCAACACCGCTCTCGTGTTCGTGACGGATAAAAACGCGTACGTCGCCATTATGACCGACTGGTCGGCTACCGGCACGAAATCGATCGGCGGCCCTCGCAAGCACGAGCAAGACAATACGGGGACGACCGAAGGGGTATACAACGTGAACAACGGCAGCCCGAAATGGGATAACCGCCAGGTCGCCACGCCTTATAACTCTTACTTCACGCACAAGGATACGAGAGATCTGTCCTCCGAGCTGCGCCAAGTGATCGGCTCGAAGGTGCGGGAAGACCTTCCCCGGGCTCAGGAAGTGCATATTTCCGCCAACCGGGAATTCGTCAACCAATCGCTCGAGTTCGCGAAGGAAGCCTGGCTGAAGAAGCCTCTCTCGCCGTTGACGAAGGACTTCAATACGCTAGTCCAATATACCTTCGGCAAAGGCAACGAAATTCCGCTCCCCCTCTATTTAAAAAGGAAGCCGAGTCCATGATCTCCGCCAAGAGCCGCTCCCGGGCATCGCCGACGTAGGCGAAGCTTACCGGGAGCGGCTTTTATAGCGTCAAGATAAGCGGCCCTTCGGAAGTGATCGCCACCGTATGCTCGAACTGGGCGGACAACCCGCCGTCCAGCGTCATAACCGACCAGCCGTCCTCCTCGATATAGACCTCGGGAGAGCCTTCCGTCAGCATCGGCTCGATGGTCAGCACCATCCCCTCCCTCAGCGGAACTCCTTTGCCGGCTTCTCCGACATGGGCCACTTCGGGAGGCTCGTGCATCGCTCTGCCTATTCCGTGTCCGCCGAACTGCGCAACGATTCCGTACGGCCCCGCCGCGTCGCGAATCGCCGCCGCGATATCGCCCGTGCGCTTGCCGGCGCCGGCTGCGGCGATCCCGTTCATCGTCGCCCGGTATGCGGCACGCCGCAGGCGTTCGGCCGATTCCTTCACGCGGCCGACCGCGTACGTCCATGCCGTATCCGCCATCCAGCCGTCCAGCTCGACGACAAAGTCGAGCGTAACCAAATCCCCTTCCTCCAGCCTTCTTCCGTCCGGCATTCCGTGACAGACGCAATCGTTGACCGCCGCGCAGATCGCATAAGGATAGCCGTGGTAGCCTTGCTGCGCCGGGCGCGCGCCCCGCTCCCGCATATAGCGCTCCGCGATCCGGTTCAGTTCCAACGTGGTTACGCCCGGCTTCGCGAGCATTCCCAGCCTTTTCCTTAGCCGGCTCGCCAAACGGCCCGCCCTGGATATTCCCGCCAGCTCTTCCCCGCTGCGGACCGCGATTGCTTTCCGCCTTTTTCCGCTCATTTCTTCGCCTCCCCGAATCGTCTCGATAGCTATGTATATTCCGTTGGGGTAGGAGACGGTTCGGATTCCGGCAACTGACTTCGGTTCGCCTGGTCCGTTCACGAAAAAAAAACGGCCCGGATAGGCGCGCATTCCGCCTTCCGGGCCGATTGGTCTCTCGCCGCCCTTACGAGGCGGGAGTGTTCAATTTAGTCAGCTCGCGCTCTACGAGCACCGTCAATTCGTCTTCGTATCCACCGGTTATCCGGTATTTGCGGATGTAATCTTTAACAAACTTGCGCGGATCCTTGGGTCGGAAAATTCTCGTCAGTTCTCGCAAACTTTCTTGAACCTCGTTGTGGCTGCGTTTGGCCATGCAATTCCCTCCCAGTGGAATGGATTCCGTTCCCGCATACCCGGAACGGAGGCGGTATTACGCCACCCGGAGAACCCAAAGCATAAACGGCAGTCGCCACATCCGGCGACCTTGGCATTCGTTCGAGACGATTCGGGGAAGAATGGAGATTAGGCGCCTCCCTGAATCTCTTGCAAGGGTTCTTCCTTCAAACTCGATGTTCCACCGCTAGTTGCCGTATAAGAAAACGTTCCTGCATTATCCGATTATAACATTTAACGGCTGGGGGATAAAGCATTAAACGCACAGCCCTTGACAATCGCGCGCGGACGGCAATCCCGCTCCTAAATCCGGCGCTCCTCGTCCCTGACTTCGAACCAATGCTTGTCGCCCGATAAGGAGAAGCGTTCCCCGGAACGAAGCTCGTACTTTATGCCCGGCTTCAGGCGTTCTCCGCCGACGAGAAACGTCCCGTTCGACGACCCCTTGTCTTCGAGGACGAATCGTCGCGAATCCTCCGAATATTTGAGCGTGCAATGAACCCTGCTGATATCCGTCGCCTCGTAAGGAAACAAGATCGCGCAGCGGGCAGGGTCCCGGCCGATCGTCAGCCTTCGGTTCAGCACCCGGTAACAGCTTCCCGCATGCTCGCCCTCGATCCCGCAAAGCATCGGCTCCGTTCCTTCCGCGGCCTCGGCCGCGCCCGGGAGCTCGAGCAATCGGGTCATCGGGATCGTGTAATCGGGAAGCGAATGCTCTTCGGCTTCTTCGTTCGCGCTCGCCTCCTCTTCGTTCCAGCCCGGCAGGCCCGGATCTTCGAACGGTTCGGATTCCTCCGCGGCGGCCGGCGCCGAATCGTTCGTCTCTCTGCCCCTGGCCGTCAATTGCAGAAACGCAACGACCGCCAGCACCGCGACGGCTATGCCGATCCCCAGCGCCGCAAGCAGCGGCAACGTGCCGGGCGTCATTTGCGCGGCCGCGTGGACCCTCTTCGCGTCGGACGCAAACGCGGTGCTGGGCAGCAACGCGATCCCCGCTCCTCCGATTGCGGAGAACCATGCGACGCGAGGCCGCCATCCTTCGCGGAACTTGAATGCCCCCCTTTCTCTTTGCGTTTCGTTCCGCTCCGCCAACAGGCTCACCTCCGGCCGTCCTTGCATATTGTAAACGCTTTCCTCATTGGTCGAAAAGGAAAATGATACAGGACGCATATGCAAATATTATAGCGAATAAACCCCGTTCCTTCAATTGCGGAAACCCAATTTTTAGGTCAAATTTAAGTTGTTTTCCTTCCCTTCCTCCCTAAGCTTGCGGCGCAGCACCTTCCCGATCAGCGACATCGGCAGACTGTCCCTAAACTCGTAGCTTCTGGGAACCTTGTAGGCCGCGAGCCGTTCCCCGCACCACCGGTCGAGCTGCATCTCCGACACTTGCCAGCCTTCCTTCACGACGACGAACGCTTTCACCGTTTCGCCGCGGTAGGCGTCGGGGATCCCGAGCACGGAAGCTTCCTTGACCGCGGGATGCTCGAACAGCGCCTCTTCGACCTCTCTCGGATACACGTTGTACCCTCCGGCAAGAATCACGTCCTTTTTCCGGTCGATGATCGTAAAGTACCCTTCCTCGTCCATCGTACCGATATCTCCCGTTCGAAGCCACCCCTCCCGCAAAACCTCCGCCGTCTCCTTCGGCCTGTTCCAATACCCCTTCATGATTTGCGGCCCGCGAACGGCCAGCTCCCCGATCTCCCCGGGCGGCAGCGGCTCCAGGTCGTTCTCTCCGACGATCCGCGCGTCCGTGTCCGGAAGGGGAAGACCGATCGTACCGTTTTTGCGGAAGCCCCAGATCGGATTGCAGTGCGTGACCGGGGACGCTTCCGTAAGACCGTAGCCCTCGATCAGCTTCCCGACGGTTTGGCTTTCGAATCTTTCCTGCACTTCCCGGGGAAGGGGCGCCGCTCCGCTGACGCAAAGCCGGACGGACGCGAGGTCACCTTCTCTCGTCATCGGATGGCCGAGAAGCGAGATGTACATCGTCGGCGCTCCGGGAAATACCGTCGGCTTACGGCGGCGAATCGTCTCGAGCGCCGTTACCGGTTCGAACCGAGGCAGCAGCAGCAGCGTCCCCGCCCGGCCGACGGCTTGATTAAGCAACACGGTCAACCCGAACGCGTGAAACATCGGAAGCGCGGCCAAATACCGCTCCTTGCCGGCTTCCAGGCGGTAGCACCAAGCGTCGACCTGCCGCGTGTTCGCCAGCAGATTGGCGTGCGTCAGCATGACGCCTTTCGGCCGGCCCGTCGTTCCGCCGGTATACTGGAGCATGGCCACGTCCTCTTCCGCATCCACTTCCTCGCACAGGTCGTCCGCCTTGCCCCGGCCGACGAAGGCCGCCCAGCGCCTCGCTCCTTCCCCCTCGTAATCGACTTTCAGGTTCGGATGCTCTTTGCGCCTTCGGATCGGATAAAGCAGGTTTTTCGGAAAAGGCAGCCCGTCCGACAGCGAGGTCGCGATGACGTGGCGCAGGGCGGTGTTTACCCGGGCTTTGGCGACGCGGGGCATGAGCAGATCGAGCGCGACGAGCACAGTCGCTCCGCTGTCCGCCAACTGAAAATGCAATTCCCGCTCCGTGTAGGTCGGATTCGTCTGAACGACGACCGCGCCCGCCATTAAAGCGCCGTAATACGAGATAACGGCTTGGGGACAGTTCGGCAGCATGATGGCGACGCGATCTCCTTTGGCGACCGGAAGCTCCTTCAAGGCGTTCGCCATTTTGCGGCTTTGCCGCAGCAGCTCTTTATACGTGAAGCTTCTGCCGAGAAAATCGAGAGCCTCGTTATTCGGGTATGCCGCCGCGGCGTGAATCAGAAGCTTGGCGATATTATGCTTAGGATAGTCGTAAGAAGGCTTAACCTGAAGCGGATATTTCAAATGCCAGGGCCTTGCGCCCGAACGGACGCCGGATTGTTCGCTCATGCCGCACCTCCTCGATTAGGAAAGACTGACGTAATCTTCCGCCGCCGCGACGCGCGACGATATCCGCTTCCGCAAAGCCGTCGCGTCCCCGGGCACGTAGCGGAGCAGCCTTCTGAGCACGGATAGGTGCAGAAGCAGCTCGTCTCCCCGTTCCAACGACGCCAGAATCGCCCGCGAACGCGCTCCCGCGCGCTCCGCGGCTTCCTCGGCGAACAAAGCCGTCATTTCGGCCGGATTGACCGAGGAAGGGTCCTCCGCATCGCGCAGCGACAGTTTGCCGGAACGAAGCAGCGCGCTCTCGAGCGCATAGATGTCGATCATCGCGTCCGCTAGCGACGCCACGATCGTCTGCTCCCGCTCCAATCTCAGCCCATGCTTCTGTACCGCCAGCCCTCCGACCATGAGAAACGTTTTTTTAAGCGCGGATAGAATGGCCGCGGGTTTCGCCAGGCAAGCTTCCGGGAAAGCGGAGGAGGGCGGAAGCGGACGCGGATCGAGCAGCTCCTGCCGGAGCGCTTGGGCCTTCTCTATCAAGGGCAGGTCGCTCTTGAGCGCCCGCTTCAGCAGCGTCGCCGGAATAAACAACCGATTGACCTCGTTCGTCCCTTCCAAAATGCGGTTCATTCGGGATTCCCGGCAGATTCTCTCGACCTTATCGTCCCGGCGGCCGAGTCCTCCATAGATTTGATAGGCTTCGTCGGCGACGGCTTCCAGAGCTTCCGAGGCGAATACTTTGACGATCGAACACTCCAGCGCATATTCCGCGAACGCATTCGCCGCTTGCGCGCCGCTAACCGGACCGTCCCGACCGGAGGCGGCCAGCGCATCGCCGATCAGCCCCGCCGTCCGGTAAACCATGCTTTCCGCGACGAAGGTCCGCGCGTTCATAT
>JAEZZE010000191.1 GCA_023418755.1 Bacillota bacterium
GACCGGTCCCGGCTTGCGCCCTTCCTCGGCGATCTCGTAGGCCGCCTCGTATTCCTTCATCAAGCTCTCGACCGCTTCCGCCGGCACCTCGTTCACGCGCCGAACGAGATCTCCCACCCCGTAGCCGTTCACCGACCAGCCGAAACGGATTTGCGCCTCGACCTTGTCTCCTTCCGTAACCGCGACCTGACGCATGTTGTCCCCGAACCGGGCGACTTTAAGCTTCCGGCTTTCCACGCCGGCGACCGCCGTCCGCTCCCACCCGCCGATCCGCGCCCGGACCTGCGGATCTTGCCAATAGCCGACGACCACCTTGCGGGAGATGCCCAGGCGCGCTCCGATGAAGCCGTACTCGCGATCCCCGTGGGCGGCCTGATTCGTGTTCATGAAATCCATATCGATCGTATCCCATGGAATGTCGCGGTTGTACTGCGTGTGCAGATGAAGCAGCGGCTTGCGCAGCTCGGACAGTCCCGCGATCCACATCTTCGCCGGGGAGAACGTGTGCATCCACGTAATAATGCCCGCGCAGGCGTCGTCCGCGTTCGCGTCCGCGCATAGCTGGCGGATTTCCTCCGGCGTCTTCACGACCGGTTTGAATACGATCGGATAAGAAATGCCCGCATCGCCGGTCAGCGACTCCGCGATTTCCCGGGAATGGGCGGCCACCTCCTCCAGCGTCTCCGGTCCGTACAAGTGCTGGCTACCGGTCACGAACCAAAATTCATAAGATTGCAGCTTCAACATGGCGCGAATCCCCCTATCAGGTAATGGTGAAAAACGACTTGTACGTACATGTTTGCCCTTTCATTTTAGGGGAATTCGCATAAGAAAACAACTGTTTCTTTGGTCTGGCGTCCATAACGCGGACCGAAGTTGTACATACGAGCCGATAGTCCTCCTGCCGTCCGCATGCGAAAAGGCGCAACTTCTCCCTTGAATCGGGTAGAAGATGCGCCCCGGCGCCGCCGCCAAGCTCAGAACGTCGGCAGGTTGTCCAGATTGTTGTCCTCGCGGCCGTCGGGATCGGAGCGAAGATGCTCGTCCCCGTCGCGCCCCTTGAACACGTTGACGTTGGCGATTTGGTCGTTTTTGGCCATCTGCTGCGCTTCCTTGTAGCCGACGACTTGTCCGGACGAAAGCTGCAGCTCCACGATATCCCCGTCTCCGTTTTTACGGACGGCCGTGACGTGCGGTTTGCCGTCTTGTTGCTCCATAAGAGACCACCTCCGGTAGATAGTCTCCGCGAAACGTGGGAATATTATGCAGGCGTCGTCCGCTCGCGATCGGCTTACAGGCGAACGAGTCTCCAGGCACGGCTCTCGTAGTCTTCGCCCGCGCGGGGAATCGGCAGGCCGGCATACATCAGCTGGTCGCCTCCGTAGACGTCGCCGCTGTCCTCTTCGCGGTAACGGGCGGCCGGATCGAGACCCTTGAACTTAAGCCAATCCAGAGGGGCGTTAGGCTCGGCCAGCACGTTGACATGAACGGCGAACGCTTCCGAACCGTCCTCCGCCACGGCCATCCAGGCGGCGTCATTGCCCTCGAACGGGCTCCGCAGACGGTAGAACTCCCCGAATTGGACCACATGGCGGATTTCCTTATACCGTTCGACCTGTTCCTTGACTTCCGCTTTTTCCTCGTCCGTCATCCGGGTCAGATCCAGCTCGTAGCCGAAGTTGCCCGACATCGCGACGTCTCCGCGCGTCTTGAGCTTCGTGATGCGTCCGGTCTGGTGGTTCGGCACGGCGGACACGTGGGCGCCCATCGCGCTGACCGGATAGACGAGGCTCGTACCGTACTGAATGCGTAAACGGTGAACGGCGTCCGTATTGTCGCTCGTCCACGTCTGCGGCATGTAATAGAGCATGCCGGGATCGAAGCGTCCTCCGCCGCCCGAGCAGCTCTCGAACAGGATGTCGGGGAACTGCGACGTGATCGTCTCCAGCACCCGGTACAGGCCTAGCATGTAACGGTGGGCGGTTTCGCGCTGCCGCTGCGGCGGAAGAAGCGCCGAGCCGATCTCCGTCATGTTGCGGTTCATGTCCCATTTGACGTAGGCAATCGGCGCCGATCGCAGCACCGTGCCGACCGATTCGATCAGGTAGTCGCATACGTCGCGGCGGGACAGGTCCAGAACGAGCTGCTGACGCGCCTCCGTCCTGCGGCGGCCCGGAACATGGAGGCACCAGTCCGGATGCGCGCGGTACAGATCGCTGTCCGGCGACACCATCTCCGGCTCGAACCAGAGGCCGAATTGCATGTCCAGCCGGTTGACGCGGTCGGCCAAATCCTCCAGACCTCCCGGCAGCTTGCGGTAGTCGACCTTCCAGTCGCCCAGCGAGGAATTGTCGCTGTCCCGGCGCCCGAACCAACCGTCGTCGAGCACGAACAGCTCGATGCCGAGCTCCCGGCCGACTTGGGCGATGCTCTCGATTTTGTCGGCGTTGAATTGAAAATACGTCGCTTCCCAGTTGTTCACGAGCACCGGCCTCGTCCGGTCGCGATGGACGCCGCGGCAGAGACGGCTCCGATAAAGCTTATGGTACGTTCTGGACATGGCGCCGAGCCCCTCCGCCGAGTAGACCAGAACCGCTTCGGGAGTTTGGAAGCTCTCTCCCGGTTCCAGGCGCCATTCGAAGTCGAACGTATTAATGCCGATCGACACCCGGGTCGTCTTGAACTGGTCGACCTCGGCTTGCGCGACGAAGCTGCCGCTGTAGACGAGGCTGAACCCGTACGCCTCTCCGCGGTCTTCGCCGGCGTCCGGCGAGACCAGCGCGACGAACGGATTGTGCTGGTGGCTGCTGGAGCCTCTCCGGCTCTCGACGGACTGCATGCCGGGAACGAGCTCCCTTCCGTACAGGTCCCTCTCCCTGGCCCACGCCCCGGAC
>JAEZZE010000264.1 GCA_023418755.1 Bacillota bacterium
GAGATATACGGTTGGAATGACGGCACGTTAAAGCTACTGGGGAAAGAGGACAAGAGCCGCGCTCCCGAACGGGAACTCGGAGGAGGCATTTCATGATTTGAAGGTAAGCATCAGAGGACGCCCGGACTTTTTTCTTCTATTGTTAACGGTTTTGCTTGTCGGATTCGGCTTGATTATGATTTTTAGCGCAAGCTCGCCTGCGGCGGTCGTAAAATTCAATCAATCGTGGCATTACGTATCCAAGCAGGCGATTTTCGCTTCGATCGGTCTGATGCTCATGTTGCTTTGCATGGGCATTCCTTTCACCTTCTGGAAAAGGACTGCGGCTCCCCTGCTGTTGGTTTCTTTGTTATTGCTCGTTGCGGTGTTGGTTTTCGGAACGATGATCAACGGCGGCAAAAGATGGTTCGTATTAGGGGGCTTTAATTTCCAGCCTGCCGAACTCGCCAAATTTGCCTGTATCGTTTATTTGTCTTCGCTGATCAGCAGGAAAGGAGAGCAAATCCGGAATTTCGGCAGAGGGTTGCTGCCGATGCTGATCGTCGTCGGCTTAATCCTTTTGCTCGTCATGAAGCAACCCGATTTCGGCACGGTGCTGATTTTGTTTTTTATCTCGGGAACGATCATCGCGATCGGGGGAGCGGATTTGCGTCATCTTGCACTCCTTGCGGCAGGCTTGATTCCTGTAATTGCCTACCTGGCCATGAATAAAAGCTATCGCATGGAGCGGATTAATGCCTTCCTGAATCCATTCGACAACCCGGATGATTCCGGTTATCAATTGATTCAATCCATGTACGCATTAGGTCATGGGGGTTTGACTGGAACGGGACTCGGTAAAAGCGTGCAAAAGCTGTTTTATTTGCCTGAAGCGCATACGGATTTTATTTTTGCCGTCATCGGCGAGGAATTCGGCTTTATCGGTTCGGTACTGTTCGTAATTATTTTTCTTCTCTTTATATGGCGAGGATTAATTGCGTCCTACCGTTGCGGCGATCCATTCGGCGCGATGCTCGGAATGGGAATCGTATCGATGATTTTCATCCAGTTTTTGCTGAACCTTGGCGCCGTTAGCGGAAGCCTTCCGATTACCGGAGTTCCGCTTCCGTTCGTCAGCTATGGCGGTTCTTCGCTCGTGTTATGCATGGCTTGCTCAGGGATTTTACTTAGCATCTCGCGAGATAATAATCGGAGAAAACACGAGCTGTACGAATCGTCTAACGCAGTATCTTAGGTTGTTTTACCGCATCACCTTCTTTTGAAGGAGTGAAACCGCATGATTGAGACCGAAGAAATGAAACACGCGATGGAAGAGCTCAACAAAGAGGATTTCATTGCGTTCGTCGAGTCCTACAGGCCGTTCGATTTGGCGGACTGCATGGATAAATTGGACGGAGCGGATCAGCTCCTGCTCATGGGGATGCTGCCCCCGGAACGATCAGCGGAAATATTGGAATACATGGAGCCCGTCGTTCAATATCGTGTCCTTAATGCTCTGGAGGAATCCATGACGTCGAAAGTGCTCAACGAGATGTCGAGCGACGTCGTGGCGGATATGATGCTGGCGATTCACCGTTATCAAGCGGAGAAGCTTCTGGTCTTGCTCCCTGAGGATTATCGGCACAAGGTTCTGACATTGATGAACTTTCCGGAACAAACCGCGGGAAGCTTGGCGACGGTCGATTATATTGCCGCTCGCAGCACATGGACATTAGAGGAAACGCTGAAGCATATTCGGAAAATCGGTCACGATGCCGAGATTACTTCTTACGTTTACGTAACCGGAACGAAAGGCGAGCTTGCCGGCGTCCTTTCCTTAAAGGAAATTATATTATCAGAACCTCGGACCCGGATATCGGAAATCGCCACGGAAGATGTCATTTCCGTATCCGCGTTCATGAAGCAAGAGGAAGCCGCTGACCTTCTGTCGCGATACGATCTGGTTGCCCTTCCCGTCGTCGACGCGCATCAGCGGCTAATCGGCGTCGTTACGGTCGACGATTTGATCGACGTCATCCACGAAGAAGCGACGGAAGACATTCAAAAACTGGGCGGAAGCCAACCGCTGACGAACACGTATTTCAAATCATCCGTGTTTCAATTGTACAAAAAAAGAATCGTCTGGTTATTGGTTTTATTCGCGGCCGAAGCTTATACGGGCACCGTCCTGCGACATTACGAAGAAACGCTGAGCGAAGTCATCGCGTTGGCCTTCTTTATTCCGTTATTGATCGGAACGGGCGGCAATACGGGTACGCAGACGGTATCGACGCTTGTCCGGGCGCTTGCCGTCGGTGAAGTGCATTTTCGGGACATTCTGAGGGTGATTCGAAAAGAAGTAACGACAGGAATCATGACGGGGGCGTCGATCTCCCTGATCGCTTACGGTCGGGCGTGGATGCTGGGGGTCGAATCGAACGTTGGGCTTGTCGTCGGCATCACGGCATTGACCATTGTCTTATGGGCATCTTTCGTCGCCGCCGTACTGCCGTTAATCTTGCATAAGCTGAAGGCGGACCCCGCGGTAATCTCCGGCCCTTTTATTACAACGCTTGTGGACGGTACCGGACTGATCATCTATTTCACGGTGGCCAAGATCGTGCTCCAATTGTAACCGCCCGAACTCGGGGGCCCCGGATTGGAATCGTGAAATCTGAGTAGGTAAACTCGTAATAAGATTTCACGATTCCAATATCCCTCCTATTCCCATTTCGCCGGCGCATCAGGTTACCCCGCGTTCTCCCGTTTCCGGAAGAAAGTCTTCAAAGCATTATAAATTTCCCCTTTTTCCTTAATCACGTAATACAGAAACTGCTGATGCTCCAGATGTTTGTAGGCCGACATCAGCGTGCTGCTCCGGTTGTACTGGTTCACTTCCCCGTAGCCGAAAATGTTCGACCGCTCCAGAAGCTCCTTGATCAGCCGCACGCACCGCTCGTTGTCGCTCGTCAGGTTATCCCCGTCCGAAAAATGGAACGGATAAATGTTGTACAGCGAAGGAGAAAACCGGCTATCGATAATTTCCAGCGCCTTGACGTAGGCGGACGAGCAGATCGTGCCGCCGCTCTCGCCCCGGGTGAAAAACTCCTCCTCCGTCACTTCCTTCGCCTCCGTATGGTGGGCGATGAACACGATATCCACCTTTTCGTATTGGCGGCGCAGGAACCGGGACATCCAGAAGAAAAACGACCGCGCGCAATATTTTTCGAACGAACCCATCGATCCCGAAGTGTCCATCATCGCCAGAATGACCGCGTTGTTTTGCGGCTTGACGATTTCCTCCCACGTCTTGAACCGCAGATCGTCGGGAGAGATGCCTCCGATCTCGGCGCGGCCTTCCCTCGAGTTGCGGCGCAAGTTTTCGAGAATCGTCCGCTTCTTGTCGATATTGGACATGATGCCTTTGCGCCTGACGTCGGTAAACCTCACGTCCTTGACCTCGATCTGCTGTTTGTCTTTTCTCTTCAAATAAGGAAGCTCCAGCTCCTCGAACAGCATCGATTCCAGCTCGGCGATGGAGATTTCGGCTTCGACGACATCGTCGCCCGGCTCGGAGCCCGCGCCTTCCCCTTTGCCGCCGGCCGGCGTCGGATCGACGCCCAGCACGTCTCCGACCTGGCTGTCCCCGTTCCCTTGTCCGACGTGCTTCTTCTTGTTCGTGTTAAAGACGAATCGGTATTCGTCCAGGCTGCGAATCGGAATTTTAATAATTTGGCGCCCATCGGACATGACGATGTTCTCTTCCGAGACGAGATCGGGCAAGTTCTGCTTGATCGCCTCCCGGACCTTCTGTTGATGACGCGCTTGATCCTGATAGCCTTTGCGGTGCAGCGACCAGTCTTCCCGGGATAAAATAAACGAGGGATGATTCATGGGCAACCCCCTATCGCTTCGTAGTGAAAGGATGTATTACTCAATATATTCAAGTTCGGCCAAACGATGTGCATGCATATCCCGGACAAGCGGAAACGGGGACAAGAAGCTCATTTTACCAACTGCAATCGGAGCATCGATAGATTACAATAATAGTAGCTTTGCGCGATTCGTCGCGACATAACGGGAAGTGGGAGGGATTATGCCCGTGAAGTTCATACATACCGCCGATTGGCATCTGGGCAAGCTGGTGCAAGGCGTCTACATGACGGACGATCAGCGTTACGTGCTGGAGCAATTAATCGAAACGATAGAAAGGGAACGGCCCGACGCGGTAATCGTCGCCGGAGATTTATACGATCGGGCCATTCCTCCGACGGAAGCCGTCGAGCTGTTGGACGAGCTGTTCGAGCGAATCGTCATCGGGCTGAACACGCCGCTTCTGGCGATCTCGGGCAACCACGACAGTCCGGACAGGCTGTCGTTCGGCACGGCCATCATGGAGGCGAGAGGGCTGCATTTGGTCGGCCAGTTCAAATCCGAACCTAAGCCCGTCGCGTTAAGAGACGGTTTCGGGGACGTGCATTTTCATCTCGTGCCTTACGCCGATCCGGCTCAAGTCCGTTACATACTCGGAGATGAAAATATTCGCACCCACGACGACGCGATGAAAGCGATCGTCGCCCGGATCGAAGCGGAGATGGACCCCGCGGCGCGCCACGTGTTCGTCGGGCATGCCTTCGTGACGCCGGGGGCAAGGCCGGAGGAAAATACGAGCCAGTCCGAGCGACCGCTGGCGATCGGGGGAGCGGAGCACGTGCACGCCGAATATTTCGGCGGCTTCCATTATACGGCGCTGGGCCATCTGCACCAGGCGCATCACGTAGGGGACGAGCGGATTCGCTATGCCGGTTCTCCTCTGAAATATTCGATCTCCGAAGAGAATCATCGCAAAGGCTTCTTCGTCGTTGAGCTGGATAGGACAGGGAACGTATCCGTGGAGAAAAGGGAGCTGAAGCCCCGCCGCGACATGCGCCGCATCGCCGCGCCGATCGAAGAGATCGAGAGGCATCCGGTCTGCGACGATTACGTGTTCGTGACGCTGCTGAACGACAATCCGGTGCTGTTTCCGATGGAGAAGGTTCGCGCCGCGTATCCGAACGCGCTGCACGTCGAACGCAGGACGACGACGGCTTTAGCCGGGACGGAAGGCGCGGACGCGGCGGCGGGCAGATCGGCCAGGCGGGAAGCCGATCCGGTCGCGCTGTTCGCGGCTTTCTATCAGGAAGTGAAAGGCATGCCGCTGACGACGGACAAGCAGGAGTTGTTCGCGGAGGCGTATGAGGCGGTCTTGCGCGAGGAAGGGGGAGCGGGATGAAGCCGATTCGAATCAGCATGACGGCGTTCGGCCCTTACCGGGATGCGGAGACGGTCGATTTCGGGGCGCTGGAGGACCGGCGGCTGTTCGTCATCTCCGGCAACACCGGAGCGGGCAAGACGACGATCTTCGATGCGATCTGCTTCGCGCTGTACGGCAGCGCCAGCGGGGAAGACCGCGCGGAGCCGAGGATGCTGCGGAGCCATTTCGCGGATGACGAAGTACATACGTCAGTGGATTATGATTTTGCGGTCGGCGCGCGAACGTATCGCGTATTCCGGCAAATGCCCCATCGCCGGGGCTCGAACAAAAGCGAGACCGGAGGCAAAGCGGAGCTGTACGAGACGACCGGCGGGGAAGAGGTTCCATGCATGGACCGCTTCACCGTCTCGGACGTGAACGCCAAAATCGAAACGCTGCTCGGCTTGACCCGGGAGCAGTTCGGACAGATCGTCATGCTGCCGCAGGGAGAATTTCGCAAGCTGCTTACCTCCGATACGGAAAATAAGGAAGAGATTTTGCGGCGCATTTTCCGGACGGGGCTGTATCGGAAGATCGAGGACCGCTTCCAGCGGCAAAACCGCGAGCTGCAGGAGGCGCTTAAGCAGGCGAAGGCGATGCAGGACGTGTATGCCAAGCAGGCACAGCAATCGCTGCCGCAGCGGGAGGGGAGCGCGCTTGCGGCGACGCTCCTTCAGGAATACAGCAGCATGGCGCAGGTATCGGACGGTTTGACGCAGGAAATCGCCTATTACGAAGCGCTTGCCGCGGAGATCGGCCGGGGCAAGGCCGAGCTGGAAGCGCAGCTACAGGAGAAAGAGCGGGCTTTGCGAGAGGCGCTGGCGCTGGAGGCGAGGTTCGAGCAGTTAGCGGAGAAGCGCGAGCAGCTCGGTCGGCTCGAGGCGCGCAAAGCCGAGGCGGACGAGAGCGAGCGGAGGCTGAAGCTGGCCGAACAGGCGGCGCGGCTGTTGCCATACGAGGAGCAGGCGCTGGAGGCGGCGCGCCAGGACGAGCAGAAGCGCGGCGCGCTCGAACGCAAGCTGCGCGATGCGGCGGAAGCGGAACGCGCGCATGCGGAAGCGGAGCAGCGCCATCGGCGCGAGGAGGCCCGGGGCGAAGAGCGCAAGGAGGCCGAGCGCGAGCTGACGCGCTTGGCCGAACTGAAGCCGATCGTGCAGACGCTCGACGAGCGCCGGCTCGAGGTCGAACGATTGGCGACGCAGGAAAAAGCGGTGACCGAGCGGCGTGCGGAGGCGGACCGGCAGCTTGAAGCGCTTCGCGATGAGCGAAAGAAGTTTACGGAATCATTAAGGCTGGCGGAGACGGAGGCTGCCAAGCTTCCGGAAGCGCTGGAACGTTACGAGCGAATGAAGAGCAAGTACAAGCTGCTGAAGGAATTGGACGAGCTGGACAAACGTCTGGAGAGCTGGTCCAAGCTCGAGGAGGAGTTGGGGCGCACGACGGCCAAGCTCAAGGATGAGCATGACCGAGCGGAGACGTTGTGGCTGGAAGGGCAGGCGGGATTGCTGGCCGGGCATCTGCACGACGGCAAGCCTTGTCCGGTCTGCGGCAGCGAATCCCATCCGGCCAAAGCCGTTCCGGCCGCGATCGTTCCGACGCGGGAGCAGCTGCAGGAAGCGAAGGAAAGGCTTCGCGCAGCCGAGCGCGAGCTAGGCGAAGCCCGGGCGCAGGCGGCTGCGGCGAACGACGGACGTTCCGGACGGGCGGAGCTGATCGCCGAATACGGCATCACCGGCGAGCCGTTGGCCGAGCAACTGGCGAGCGCCGAAGCGGAAGGCAAGAGCGTGCGGCAGGAGACGGATCGCTTCAGGCAGCAGGCCGAGGCCGTTCAAGGCCTCCGGCTCGAAGCCGAGAAGCGGGAGGCGCAGCTTGAGCGCTTGCAAGCCGAGCGCGAACGGCTGCTGGCCGAACAGCACCGCCTGTCGGTAGAGAAAAGCGCCAAGCAATCCGTGCTGGAGAGCGAGCTGGGCCGCGTTCCCGAGCCGTTGCGTTCTCCGGCCCGGCTCTCCGCCCGTCATCGCGATCAATCTGATCTTGTCGATCGTTTGAACGCTTCTTGGTTGGAGGCGCAACGTCAGCTGCAAAGCACGCAAGCCAAGCTCGTGGAGGAGAAGACGAACGTCGCTCAAGCGACTAGCCAGCGGCAGGAGGCCGAACGGCAGCGCAAGCGAGCGGAAGAGCGATTCGCCGAGGAACTGGCCGGAGCCGGATTCGGCACGGCCGAGAATTATCGCGCGGCCAAGATGGCAGAATCGGACCGTGCTAGCCTCGCCTCCCTGATCGAGCAGTTCAGACTGCAGGTGACGACCTTGATGCAGCGCATCGCCGAGCTGGAGCGAGATCTGAGCGGCAAATTCCGCCCGGATACGACAGCTCTGCAAGCGGCGCTGGACGAATTGAAAGGCCGGCAGGAGAGGATCGTCGCCGAACTGCACGCTGCCGCGGGGTACGAGCGCGAAGCCCGCCGGCTGCTTGCCGCAATCGCCGAGGCCGAGGCGCAATTCCGCGAACTGGAGCAACAGCAGCAACGCGTGGCGGATATTTATCAAATGCTCAAGGGCGACAACCCGCTGAAAATTTCGTTCGAGCGCTACATCTTGATCGAGTTTCTCGAGCAGATCCTGCATGCCGCGAACGCCAGGCTGACCGACCTGTCCAACGGTCAATTCAGGCTGGAGCGGAGCGATCGTCTGGAATCGCGCGGCAAGCAGAGCGGACTCGGACTCGATGTGTACGACGCCTACACCGGGCAGAACCGCGACGTCAAGTCGTTGTCCGGCGGCGAGAAGTTTAACGCCTCGCTCTGCCTTGCCCTCGGAATGACCGATGTTATCCAGGCTTACCAGGGCGGCGTTTCCATCGAAATGATGTTCATCGACGAAGGCTTCGGCTCGCTGGACGAGGACTCGCTGAATAAAGCGATCGCGACGCTCGTCGATCTTCAGCGGTCCGGCCGCATGATCGGCGTCATCTCGCACGTGCAGGAATTGAAGACGGCGTTCCCGGCCGTTCTGGAAGTCAGCAAGACGAAAGAAGGACACAGCCGGACGAAGTTTATCATGAAATAGTCTCTATCGGAATTTGCTATAAATGAAATATCGCGCTACTTTCCCGGATTTTTCCGGGAGGTGGTGCTTTTTGTATGCCTTATAAGACAAATCCACTCAGGTTGAGCGAAAACGGGCGGGGCGATGTCGAAATCAGGCTACGGAAACATGGGCAGGCTCGGGATGGCCGGGGTTCGAAACTCACTTTTTTAATGGCGCACAATATTTGACTTCCGCGCCGCGCCGCATAGGGCTTCAGCCGGAAACGCCCGGGCAGCCCGGCGGAATTTTCAAACCGATCAAAAAGTGTGTCTCCCGAATAAAAGTGCTGCTTGCGGTAAAAAAGAGGAGTGCCTAACATGGGAACTGGTTGCAACCATCTCTAACGACATTCGCAAAGGGAGGGACCGCATGGACATGGACGGCATGGAACGGACGCGTCGGCGCTTCGACATCGCGCGAGTAAAGATGAACGTTCCGCTGTTCATCATGTTTACGCCTATTATCGCGTACTTTCTCGTGTTCCGGTACTTCCCGATGGCGGGGCTCGCGATCGCGTTCAAAAATTACAACTTCACCGACGGCATCTGGGGCAGCCCGTGGGTCGGGCTCGACCATTTCGAGACGCTGTTTACGTATCCGTTGACGCTGAATATTTTACGCAACACCTTCGTCCTCAGCGCCCTGCAGATCGTCGTCGGCTTTCCTTTTCCGATCCTGATCGCCCTGATGATCCATGAGGTGCGGGCGCGTTGGTTCAAGAAGACGGTACAGACGGCGGTATTTTTGCCTCATTTTCTGAACTGGGTCATCGTAGGGGGAATCGTGGTCACGATCTTCTCGCAGGAAACCGGCGCGGTGAACTCTATCGTGCAGCGCTTGTTCGGCGAGCCTTATGCTTTCCTCTATCATACGGGTTCCTGGATGTCGATCTTCGTCGGCGCGGGCATCTGGAAAGGGGCGGGCTGGGGTTCGATCATTTACCTGGCCGCGTTATCGGGGGTCGACCAATCGCTGTACGAAGCCGCCGGCCTGGACGGGGCGAACAAATGGAGACAGCTGTGGCACGTCTCGCTGCCCGCAATCCGTCCGGTCATCTTCATCTTGATGATTCTCTCGATCGGCAACATTATGGAGGTCGGCTTCGACCAAGTGTACGTTTTGCAAAATTCCGTCGTCTCCAGCGTCTCCGAGGTGATCTCGACGTGGAGCTACAAATCGGGAATCAACGGCGGCCAATTCAGTCTGGCGACGGCGCTCGGATTGTTCGAATCGCTCCTCGGTCTCATCCTCGTCCTGACCGCGAACGGCATTGCTCGTCGATTCGGCCACGGACTTTGGTAGAAACGGGAGGAGATCGAAATGAGAGATTCCATCGGAGATAAAGTATTTTTCGGGATCAATGCCGCGCTGCTGTCCCTCTTTGCCCTAAGCTGCATCCTGCCGCTCGTACACCTGCTCGCGCTTTCCTTGAGCGATCAGGCGGCCATCGCGTCGGGGGCCGTAAGCTTCTGGCCGAGCGGACTGACGGCAATGGCTTACGAGAAGCTGGCGAGCGGCACGAACATCATCCGCGCAACGTTGAACAGCTTCGAGATTATGGCAGTCGGTACGGCGCTGAACCTGTTGTTTACCCTTCTGTGCGCTTACCCTTTGTCCAGAAATTTTATGTACGGCCGGCGTTTTTTTACGCTTGCGATCGTGTTCACGATGCTGTTCTCGGGCGGCATGATTCCGGGTTTTCTGCTCGTCAAGTCGCTCGGTTTGGTCAATACGTACGGCGCGCTGTGGTTCCCCGGTTTGGTCAGCGTGTATAACATGCTCGTGCTTCGCACGTTCTTCGTCGGGATTCCCGACGAGCTGGTGGAAGCGGCCAGGATCGACGGATGCGGGGAGTGGCGGATGCTGCTGCGGATTTTCCTGCCGCTGTCCCTTCCTGTCTTCGTGGCGCTCGGACTGTTCTACGGGGTCGGGCATTGGAACGCGTTCTTTAACGTCATGCTGTTCATCCATTCGCCGGACAAACACAATTTGGCGGTGTTGGTGCAGCAGATGATTCAAAGCCAGCAGCTGATGCAGGAGATCGGCAATCTCTCGCCCGAGGATTTCACCAGTCTGACCCCCGTATCGATCCGGTCGGCCGGCGTCATCGTTATGGTTTTGCCGATGCTCGTCGTCTATCCTTTCCTGCAGAAGTATTTCTTGAAGGGCATACTGATCGGCGCGATTAAAGGGTAGCCCTATTCGGGCGCCGTCATTTACAATTGTATGAGGAGGTTATTTCTTGAAAAGTACCCCAGTATTGAAGAAAGCGGGAATGCTCGCAGCGGTGGCCGCGCTCGCTTCCAGCGTCGCGATCGCGGGCTGTTCGAAGAATGAAGGCAATGGCAACGTTGGCGGAAGCGCCAAACCAAGCGGCAGCGATGGGCAGTCCGCCGTCCCCGCGATCAGCGTCTCGATGTACGACCGCGGGAACGTGCCGCCGGAGGCGGGAACGATCGTCGATAACTTGTGGACCCGGTGGGTGAACGAAGAGTCCGGCGTGAAGGTCACGTATTCGCCGGTGCCGCGTTGGGAGTCGGTGGTGAAGTATAACGCGCTGCTGGCGGCGGGCGACGCGCCGGATTTGATTCTGGAATACGACGCCGGTTTCCGGAACCAGCTCTACTTGCAGAAGCAGATTATCCCGCTCGACGATATGATCGAGAAGAGCGGCGAATATAAAGCGCTCATGGAGAAGTTCCCGCTTCTTCGCACGCTCGGCACGAAATCCGACGGCAAGATCTACGAATTCGGGCGCGTGCTGGGCTATATCCCCGGGACCTTCCTGTTCATTCGCGAAGACTGGTTGGAGAAGTTGAACCTGAAGGCGCCGGAAACGACGGCAGAAGCGTTCGAGGTCATGAAGGCGTTTGCAAACGGGGACCCGGACGACAACGGCAAGCCGGATACGTACGGTACGAATTTGAGCGGCGCCGGCTGGATCAGCACGGCCTTCCAGGATACCGGCTGGGTCATCGAGGACGGCGTCATGGTCAAGGACTGGGAACGGGCGAAAGCCGCAACCGCCTACAAGAAGCGGCTGTTCGACGAAGGACTTGTGGACAAGGACTACTTGACGGACAAGAACGGAGAGAAATCGCTGCAGGATTTCGTATCCGGCAAAGTCGGCTTGTTCGCGTATTCCGGCAATGTCGTGCAAATCTATAACAATTACGAAACCTTGAAGAAGAACGTGCCGGACGCCAAGCTTGCGGTCATTGCGTTCCCTCGCAGCGAATTCGGCCAATTCAGCCCGGAGTTCAATCCGCCGATCCAGATGAGCGGCGTGGTGAACGTCAAGGCGAAGTCGCCGGAGGGCGTCATGAGATACGTAGACTTCATGAGCTCCGAATCGACGATTCATACGTTCAAATACGGCTTGCCGGACGTTCATTACAAGATGGAGGACGGGACGGAAGTCATCATCGACCAAGACAAGTACGACAAAGAAGTCAGCTGGCTCGGAGATTTCCGGATGCTGGGCGGTCAATACTTGATTAACGAGTACGACAAGTATTTGACGGACCTGGACCAGTCGAAGCCGCTGGACAAAGAAGTGTACGACATGATGACGAAGGCGCGCGAATTGTACATCTCCAAGGAGCGTCCGGTTCCCAGCATCACCCACGGTCAATATATGCCGGGTCTTCCGAACGACTTGCAATTCATCGCCAACAATACGAATACGCCGATTTCGGACCTGTTGGGCAAGTCGATCGTGAGCGGCGGCAGCTATACGGCGGAGCAAGCGTTGACCGAGGCGCAGGATCTGTGGACGAAGTCGGGCGGGGCCAAGCTTGAAGAATGGTATGCCCAATGGTACCAAGAGAATAAAGACACCTGGGTGTTCGCGGACGACTTGTACAGCATGGTGTTCTAGTTGTCGAATGGACCAGAAGCTGTCCTATCGGCGGCCGCCTACTGCCGCCGATAGGATTTTCTGTCCTTACGGGGGCGGTCTCGTGAAATCAAAATCCTGGTTTAGCCGGTTGCTGTCCGCTTATTTGCCGATCTTCTATTTGGTCATCGTTTTTTTGGGATTCGTGTTCTTCATGACGATCGGCCAGATGGCGAATTCGCAAATGGCGCAATCCAGCGAAACGTATGCCAAGCATGTCATGCAAACGATTGAATCCACGTTGGAGAACATCAATCTCATCGTCATTCGGGAAATTAACGCCAACGAGGATATGGAGAGATTCCTGTACCCGGACAGCCTGCCGGGAATGAACGAGCACCTCCTCTACAGTCGGGTGTCCGAGAAGCTGCGCAGCTTGCAATTGAACTTTCCGATGATCGACTCCATCTATTATTACCGAATCGCCGATCGGAAAGCATTAAGCACCAGCGCGCTGCTGCCCAACGAATACTTCGGGGACGATAGGTTCGTCCGGCAGTTGATGGAGGGGGATGTCCCGTACACCTGGACGGGCGTTCGCGACTATCGGCTGTTCGCCGAGAATCGCATCTCGGTGCCGGTCGTGTCCTTGGTCAAGAAGGTGCCGTTGTTGTCTACCGCGGACGGCTTCGTGGTGGTGAACGTCTCCACGGAGGCGCTCAGGGC
>JAEZZE010000287.1 GCA_023418755.1 Bacillota bacterium
AGCGGTTACCCGGGTGCGGCGGCGACACTTGCGAGAAACCGAAGCCGCTGCTCTCTTCATCCGACTCGTCCTCGATCTCGATGTAGCCGTTATCCGGGTTCGGAGGCGGCACTTGCGAGTAACCGAAACCGCTGCTCTGTTCTTCCGACTCTTCCTCGATCTCGACGTAGTTGCTCTCCGCCTTGTCGTCCTCGCCCTCATAGGAGGAGGAGACCGGCGGAGGGGCTTCCGGGCGGCTCGGATCGGCCAGGTTGAATCTCTGCAAGGCTTCTTGCCCGCGCTTCGTCGTCTCGTGAATAGCGTCGGCCGTATAGAAATTGCCGTCTCCGTCCATCGTGAAAATATGGCGGTCCGGCTTGGACCCCTGGACCGGCGCGCTCAAAGCGCCAATCGTGCTCAAATGCTCGCCGTCCGACCTATTGGAGATCGTTCCGTCCTCGTTGAACTTGCGCGCATAGGGCGCTCTTTTCTCCGTCGTGTCCGCGTAGAACGTCTTGGAGGGGAGAACCGTATGCATTCTGGAGTGGGGCTGGGGGAACCACTTGTCGAAATCCTCCATCCCGTTCACCATCGGCTTCATTTCGAACGGTTCGCGCTGCAAGCCTTGGAGCCTGTCCTGATTGCCGAGGGACGGCTGCTCCTGCCTCTGCCTATGAGAGCCGATCAGCGGCGCGTTTCCCTGCCTTCTATGCGATCCGAGTGCGATCGAGCCGCCGTTAGATCCGCGATTCCCGATCAAGGGCGGCCGGCCCGAAACGGCATTGCTTCGTTTACGCGTCATGGAAATCGTCTCCATTATTTGGTTTTGCTTTCATCGTACTTTTTTTCGCCATACTTCGCAATCCTTTTCGCGGGGAAAGCCGCGCCGCTTCCGGTCAGGAGCCCTCTTGCCCGCTCCTCTGCGAACCTTAGGCATTCCGTTGGTTATCGGATCCGTGATTCCTTCATTAACTTAGTCCGCGCCCGACCGCATGCAAGACCCGTTCGCAACCCGTCGGCGGCGCCCGCTTACGGCAAAGCCGATCCGGCCTCTTGCAGGGCGGCGATAATTCGCTCCAGCTCCTCGCGCTCTTCGATTACGATAGAAACGAACCGCTGGCGATATCCGCTGCTCGACAGCTCGACCCGCACGAGCCGTTTGTCGTCGTCGGCGCTGATATCGATCTCTTCCGTCGAATAAATCAATCGGTTTGCCAAGGAAAACGACCTCCGGTTATAGGCTTCGAAATTCAATGCATTTTGCGGAAAAGGACAAGCCGGGAATAGGTACGTACAAGTGAGCGCGTATGCTATAATGGCAGTATGCTGAATGAGGAGGACCGGAGACCGTGCAATCGCCGAAGTATATACAGCTTAAAGAAGAGGTGCTGTCCTGGATCGCGTCGGGGCGTTACCGCCCCGGAGACAAGCTGCCGTCCGAGAACGAACTCGCCGAGCAATTCGCGCTGAGCCGACAGACGGTCCGCCAGTCTCTCGGGGAACTGGTCCGGGAAGGCTGGTTGGCCCGCGAGCAGGGCAAGGGAACGTTCGTCGGCAGGCAATCTCCGGAACGCCGCGCTTCGTCGGGCAACCGGACGGTCGGCATTATTACGACTTCGATCTCGGACTATATTTTTCCTTCCATCGTTCGCGGGGTCGAATCGGCGCTCAAGGATAAAGGCTATCGCCTGCTGCTGTCCAGCACCGATCATCGCAAGGACAGGGAACGCGAATGCCTGGAAATGATGCTTAGCCATTCGGTGTGCGCGCTGATCGTGGAGCCGACCAAGAGCGCGGAAGGCAACCCGAACTTCGATAATTACATGGCGATCGAGGATCACGGCATTCCGATGCTGATGATTAACGAACGGTATCCGGATCTGGACTGCCCAGGCGTCAGAGTCGACGACGACGCGGGAGGCTACATGGCCGCGGATTGCCTGCTCGAGCTCGGACATCGGAGAATCGCCGGATTCTTCAAGACCGACGACATGCAGGGCGTCAGAAGAATGAAAGGGTTCATCCGCGCCTGCCGGGACCGCAAGCTGCCGCCGGACGCGAGCTCGATCGTCCGATATTCGACGGAGGACAAGGAGGAGCGGCCGCAGCGTTTATTGAGAGAACTGCTCTTGTCCGAACAGAGGCCGACGGCGATCGTCTGCTATAACGATCAATTGGCCGTGTCGCTGCTCGATACGGTAAGAGAGCTGGGTTTGAGGATTCCGGACGATCTGTCCATGATCGGCTACGACGATTCGTTCCTGGCGACGGCGACGGAAATCAAGCTGACGACGATCGAGCATCCGAAATCCGCGCTGGGAGAACATGCGGCGAACCTTCTCGTCTCAATGCTGGAGAACGACGAGCAACATCCAAGCAAAGACGTGCTTTATGCGCCCAAGCTGATCGTTCGGCAGTCCGCCTCGGAAAAACGATAACGGAGCCTCGACATAGATGTACGTACAAGTGTATAATCGACCTAACAGAGGAAAGGGAGAGCTGCAGAGGGGGCTTTTTCTATCTAGGGGAGGAAGTGTTTTCACTTGTTAGATCAACTAAAGGAACAAGTGTGCCAGGCCAATGCGGAACTGCCGAAGTATGGCTTGGTCACCTTCACTTGGGGCAATGTAAGCGGCTTCGACAGAGCTTCCGGCTTCATGGTGATCAAACCGAGCGGGGTGCCTTACGAGGAACTGAAGCCGGGGCATATGGTCGTCGTCGATTCGAAAGGACGCGTCGTCGAGGGCGATCTGCGGCCTTCCTCGGATACGCCGACGCATCTCGTGCTGTACCGGGCGTTCCCCAACGTGGGAGGCATCGTGCATACGCACTCTCCCTGGGCGACGATCTGGTCGCAGGCGGGCCAAGGCATACCGGCGCTCGGAACGACTCAGGCCGATTATTTCTACGGTACGATTCCTTGCACGCGGCAGATGACGGACGAGGAGATTCGCGGCGAGTACGAGGCGGAGACGGGCAACGTGATCGTCGAAACCTTCCGCGGGATCGATCCGGACCGCGTTCCGGGCGTGCTCGTGAACAGCCACGCGCCGTTCGCATGGGGCAAGGACGCCATGAACGCCCTTCATAACGCCGTCGTTCTCGAAGAGGTGGCGAAGATGGCTTATCATACGAGACAGCTTAACGCGGGAGTCGCTTCGATGAACCAGGCGCTGCTCGACAAGCATTACCTCCGCAAGCATGGGGCGAACGCTTATTACGGTCAGCCCGAAGACTCGCGCAAATAGCCATTATCCTATTTATCTACAGGGAGGTTACCCATGAGCCAGAAATACGCAATCGGCGTCGATTACGGCACGCAATCCGGCCGCGCCGTTCTCGTCGACTTGTCCAACGGCAATGAAATCGCGGACCACGTTACTCCATATCCTCACGGCGTGATCGACGAGAAGCTGCCGGTTTCCGGCCGCGAGCTGGAGCACGATTGGGCGCTGCAGCACCCGGACGATTATTTGGAAGTGCTTCGCCGTTCCGTTCCGGAGGTGCTCCGGCAATCCGGGGTGTCTCCGGCCGATGTTATCGGCCTTGGCATCGATTTTACGGCATGCACGATGCTGCCCGTCGACGCGCAAGGCGTGCCCCTCTGCCTGAAGCCGGAATGGAAGGATCATCCCCACGGCTGGGTGAAGCTGTGGAAGCACCACGCCGCGCAGGACGAGGCGGACCGTCTCAACGCGATCGCCGCCGAGCGCGGAGAGAAATTTCTGCCCCGGTACGGCGGCAAAATCTCCTCCGAATGGATGATCGCGAAAATCTGGCAAATCGTGAACGAGGCTCCGGAAGTGTACGAGGCGACGGATCTGTTCACGGAAGCGACGGATTGGGTCGTCTCCCGGCTGACCGGCCAATTCGTGCGCAACAGCTGCACCGCCGGCTACAAGGCGATCTGGCATAAGCAGGACGGCTATCCGGCCAACGACTTCTTCAAGGCGCTCGATCCCCGGTTGGACAAGCTGACGGAGACGAAGCTGCGCGGCGAGATCAAGCCGTTGGGCTCGAAGGCGGGCGAGCTGACGGAAGAGATGGCGAAGCTGATCGGCCTGAACGCGGGCACGGCGATTGCCGTCGGCAACGTCGACGCGCACGCGGCGGTGCCGGGCGTCGGCGTCGTCACTCCGGGCAAGCTGGTCATGGCGATGGGAACGTCGATCTGCCATATGCTGCTCGGCACGGAGGAAGTGGCCGTCGAGGGCATGTGCGGCGTCGTCGAAGACGGGATTATTCCGGGCTACATGGGCTACGAGGCCGGGCAATCCGCGGTGGGAGACATCTTCGAATGGTTCGTGGAGGAAGCCGTTCCGGCTTACGCGAAGGAAGCGGCGGAGAAAGAAGGCGTCGGCGTACACCAGTGGCTGACGGAACGGGCGTCCGCGTATAAGCCCGGGGAAACGGGATTGCTCGCGCTCGACTGGTGGAACGGCAATCGTTCCGTGCTCGTGGATACGAATCTGACCGGCGTCATCGTCGGCTACAGTCTGCTTACGAAGCCGGAGGAAGTGTATCGCGCGCTGCTAGAAGCGACGGCATACGGCACTCGCAAAATTATCGACGCCTTCCATCATAACGGAGTACCGGTAGAAGAAGTCTATGCCTGCGGCGGATTGCCGCAGCGCAACGCGCTGCTCATGCAAATCTATGCGGACGTGACCAATCGGGAGATCAAAATCGCCGATTCCAAGCAGACGCCGGCGGTCGGAGCCGCCATGTTCGGCGCGGTCGCCGCCGGCAGCGCTAGAGGCGGCTATGACAGCGTCGTCGACGCGGCGAAGGCGATGGCGCGCGTACGCGAGGAGTCGTTCAAGCCGATTCCGGAGAACGTGGCCGTCTACGAGAAGCTGTACCGGGAGTACGGCGAGCTGCACGACTATTTCGGGCGCGGCGCCAACGACGTGATGAAGCGTTTGAAGACATTGAAAGACGAAGCATCCCGCTAACGGCTAGCGGGCAATCAAGCAGGATATTCGGCAGGGGCTGTCCCGTAGGAGCGGGGGCCCCTGCTTCGCGTTCGTCGCGTAATTTCCGTCGAAGAAAAAAACAAAAAAATGTCGAAACATGTTGCAACCTTTTCGTCTCGCGAATGTGTATATAGTGAACGACATTGAAAAGAGAAGGGTTGATGACGATGAGACAAAGCAAATTAACGAAAGCAGCACAGGGTTTACTGGCGACGATTCTCGTCGCCGGCATCGCGTTCGGGTCGTCCGAAGATGCCGTCCGGGCCGCCGAGGCTCAAGCGTCGGCAGCTCCGTCGGAAGCCGTCGCGCTGACGTCCGCGCCGCCGATCGAACTGTTCAGCGTGTTTAATCCGAACCATTTGCACTTGGAAAACGGTGTCAACTCGATTACGGCGACTACCGGTAAAGTAACGGTATCGGCCACGACGGTCGCCAATAAAACGGTCGATTCGATCGGAATTATTTTCTATGTTCAGAAATGGAACGGAAGCTCCTGGGAGAACGTCGGCGCGGGCTCCACGGTAGGCACGAACAACGATTCCGTCTACCACAACACGTTCGGCAAAACGGTGGAAGCCGGTTATTACTATCGGGCCCGGACGATTCACTGGGTCATTCACAACGGCAAGTACGAAGAAGGCGAAGTCATTACGGGATCTATTCTAGGGATATAATGGGCCATACCGATGACTGGATTAAGGCAACGTTTCCGCAACCCAACGCAGAAGGAGTTCCCGAAGATACGTTGATCGCGATTTCCTTCCATCGAGAAATCAATCGAAACACGCTGAATATGAGAAACATACTAGTTCTGGATGGAAACAACGGAGGTCACCTCATATCCAGCCGTTTTTTGTATCGTTACGAGCCGGACAAGCGGACGCTGTTCATTTACTTGAAAGAGGAAGCGGAACGATTAGGATCGGGGAATACGATCGAGATCATCGTGGCGGGAAGAATTGCGGACGTTCATAGCAGAAAGATGGGAATTCCTTTCCATTTGCGGTTCACGACGAAATAAAGGATGGCGCGGCATAGTCCGGAAAAGACTTGCGGCGCCATTCTTTTTTGGGGATTTTACCACTTTATATCTTCAAAAACCCGGAAGAGCACTTCACCGGCGAATTGGCCGCTGATGGAATAGTGAATACCGTTTCGAATGGTTTCCAAAGTGCCGTTCTTATTTTCTTCTATTGTGAGAACCGCGGGACCTTCGCCGAGCCGCAGGCTTTGAACAGACGCGGCCCCGGAGGAGTTTTTACCGCCAAGCACTGTATTAGAGTCGACTTTTTGCATGACAACCGTCATTTTTTCTCCCTGATCGGAGGCAAATATGAAGATCCCGTAATCCGCCTTGTCCTTACCGTCATAAAAGTACAGAAGAGCTTTGTCAAACGAGAAACCTTCCGGAAGATACCCGAATGCCGGAGCGCGGAAGGATAGCAGATCGCCTGCTTGAGTCTCCGTGACGGTTGCCGCGATAGTCGAATCGTTAAGGCGATCGAACGACAGTCCTTCCAAATGAGCCGGGGGAGGCGAAGTTTTCGCTTTGGAGGAATCCGTCTCGTCGGGCCGACCGAAAATCAAGTTCATCATTCCCGACGGATACTCCTTGATCGTTGCGTAGATCGGCTCGATCGCCTTGACGACGCGGTTGTTGCCGAAGAGGAGCGCGCCCAGAACAAGCGAAGCCGCGACGATCGCCAGCTTGGACAGCGCGGATCGCATGCTGCTTCTGCGGCGCCGGGCGTTGAGCCGTCGCTGCACCCGCTGCCAGGAAGCCCGGTGATCCACGGTCGGATTGTCCCCTCCCGGACTGTCGGCCGCATCGAACGCGGCGTCGAACAACCGATCCAGTTGCGCCTTATTCATCCCGGCTCCCCCATTCCTTGAACAATTTGCGTTTTAGGTAGCTTCGGGCCCGGTGGAGCTTATGCTTAACCGCAACTTCCGTATCCTGAACCTCTAACGCGATTTCCTTGTAAGATAAGCCTTTCTTCCACTTCAGCTCGATCAGCGTCCGCTGCTCGGGCTTCATTCCCATCAGATGGCGGGAGATCTGCTCTTCGAGCGATTTCGCTTCGACCTCCTGCTCGACCGATCCGGCCGCCGCATGCGCGTACGGTCCCCCGTCCCAAGTCAGCTCGAGGCTGATATCGTTTTTCGATTTTTTTCTCTTGCGTATGTAATTAATCGTCAAGTTTTTGGCAACGACTTTAATCCAGGCCTTCATGTGCTCCTCGCTCTCGGCCGCCGGACATTTGGCAAGCGTCGTCATGAACGCCTCCTGAATGATATCCTCGGCAGAGGGGTGATCGTTGATCATATACATGATAGGCTTATATAGAAAATGGTAAAATTCCCGGTAGATTTCTTCTTGCAGCGCTGCGCTCAGCGTATGGAAGCCCGACCCGAGCAGTAGGAGCAAATTTCGTTGCATACGAAGCTTCACCCTATCCCAACGTCATATGAACATCGTCCAATCTTTTCCTTTCTTCAGTGTAGTCGAAATAGCGGGGCTAGAGAAGCTAATTTTATTAGGCGAATCGGTCGGAAAGGGGATTATGCGGATTGCGTCGGTCCTCATGGTGGAAAATAGCGGCTATTGCCGCGGTTGCGGGGGCGCTGCTCTGGTTCGATTTCAAGGTGCTTAAGGTCGATCCGGAGACGATCCGGGAGTGGGTGCTTTCTTTCGGGTGGATCGCTCCCGTGCTGTATATCGGCTTATACATTGCCCGCCCGTTCGTTCTGTTCCCGGCCTCGATCTTGTCGATGGCCGGCGGACTTGCCTTCGGAACGTGGCTGGGAATGCTGTATACGCTTGTCGGAGCGGTGACGGGGGCGGTTCTGTCCTTCCTGCTGGCGAGAAAAATCGGCAAAGGCTTCTTTAAGCGGAAGGGCGATCCAAGAATGGGGAAAATAGAGAGCTCGATGGCGAGGAAGGGATTTACGATGGTGCTTCTCCTTCGAATCGCGCCGTTCGTGCCTTTCGATCTGGTCAGCTACTCGGCCGGAGCGGCCAGAGTAAGGCTGCGGGCATTTCTGCCCGCAACCGTCATCGGAACGCTTCCCGGTACGTTCGCGTACAACTTTCTCGGCTCAAGCCTAACGAGCGGCGGTTGGCGGCATTTTCTTGTCGCGGGGTGCATCTTCGCCGTCGCATTGTCGGTTCCGTTCCTGTTCCGGCGCCGCGTTCAGCGGGAGCTGGATGAAGAACGGGGCGATCAGAGCGGAATCGGAATGGCCCCGGTCGAAGAATAGCGGAGCTCCAGTCCGACGGAGCTTCCGGGCTCCGCGGGGGCGTTAAGCATCGTCTGCGGCACGACCCGGCCGTTGTGGCGGAGCTGGACTTCGACCGTATCGGAGATCGGAATGCCCGCGACGTTGCGGATAAACCCGGCCGGACCGAAATCGATGAGTTCTGTCGAAGCTAGAGCCCGGCGAATCGTGATTCCCGGATGAAACGGAACGTATTTCGTATAATTGGCCCTGGGGAACGCGGTTCCTCCGGTTATCCGCACGGTTACGAACGCCTGCGGCACGGGCTGCGGCTTTGGATCCGAAATCGGAACCAAGAACGGGGTCGGAACGGGAAGCGGAAACGGTCCCGGTTCGTGGAACGGAGGCCGGGGCGGGAAGGGTCCGGGAAAAAGCGGCGGAGGCGGGAGCAGTCCGGTGCCAGGCCCTGAGGGAAACAAACCGGGCCCACCGATACCTCCAGGTCCGCCAATGCTTCCGGGCCCACCGATACCTCCAGGTCCACCGAAGCCCCCGGGTCCGCTAATACCTCCAGGTCCGCCGAAGCCCCCGGG
>JAEZZE010000333.1 GCA_023418755.1 Bacillota bacterium
CCTGAATACGGCGTTCGATCTGTTCGTGGAGAAGATGAACGAGGAAGCGGCGGCCATGTACGGGAACCTGCTTGCCAAGCCGATAAAAACGAGCTTTGCGGAGAACTTGCCCGAGCCGCTGGTGAAAATGTCGGTCTTCGCGCCGAAGCCCGTGCTCGACGAGGTGGAGCTGGAATGGCAAAGCTGGACCCACGAGCTTCAGACGATCCGAAGCGGGGATTATTTTATCGACGTGCAGCATCCGAACGCCAGCAAGGGGCAGGCGCTGAAATGGCTGGCCGAAAAAAGGGGAATTCCGCGCGAGAGCATTCTGGCGATGGGCAATTACTATAACGATATGGAAATGCTCGCTTTTGCGGGATGGGGCGTGGCGATGGAAAATTCGCCGGAAGAGGTGAAGGCCGCGGCGGACGAAGTGACCGTCTCCAACAACGAGGACGGCGTCGCGATCGTATTGGAACGGCTGGCGAGAGCGCGGGCGTAACGCAGGTAAAGCGCGGGGCAAACGCAGGGCAAATCGCGAAGCTTTAACGACGGCGCGAGTCGGATTCGCGCACTCCTGCATCGCGAAAAAAAAGCAAGCCGTTATCCGGCTTGCTTTAGGCGCGAAGCTGGCAAACGTGCAGCGGTCGCTCCCCGCGGCTTAGTAACCAGCGCGTAAGACGATGACGAGCAGGATGAACAAGACCAGCACGAAGGCTGCCGATGCAAAATATCCGCCGACTGCACCAGACATGCGAACTCCTCCTTCATGAAGTGGTTGTGGGGGCGTGCCGAAGCGGGAGCATCTTGTGCTGTCCCTCTCCTCGGCCTACTTTTATTTTATGAAGAAAGATGAGGGCGGACTGGACATTTAACCCGGCGCGGAAGATTTTGGGCAGATGCGGAGCAGGTATGCCGAAAAAAGAACGGGCTGTCCCCTAAGTCGGGGCGTACTAGATGATCGATAAAAATTGAATGGGCTGTCTCATAAGTCAGGTCGTACAAGATGATCGATGAAAAAGAAGAAGCATCTATCTCCTGAAGACTGCCTCATACGGTCCTGAAATGACCCTGTTACGGGTTTACTATTTCAAATTTCAGGATCGTATAGCAGCGGAAGGAGATAGATGCGACTTGATTCATTCCATCGATCATCGTTCGGTACGACTCTCTATACTTATGGGACAGCCCCTGTACATTCATCCAAGGGTCATCCTTAGGTCGCCTCTGTTTACTTAGGGGACAGCCCCTTCGTCATAATAGAGACATCAATAGTTGCGGCCCAAATCGACCACGTTGCGGCCGGGTTTGCCTTCCCGCAAGTACGAATCCAGATTGTCCAGGAAGATTTCCGTCACTCGCGTTTTGTAATGGTCCGTCCATCCTCCGATATGAGGAGTCAGGATCACGTTGTCCATTTTCCAGAGCGGATGGTCCGCGGGCAGCGGCTCGACTTCGAATACGTCAAGGCCCGCTCCTCCGAGCGTTCCCTGCTCCAGCGACGAGACGAGAGCGGCGGTGTCGACGGACGCTCCGCGCCCGAAGTTGAAGAACAAGGCATCGGGCTTCATGCGGGCGAATTTCTCCGTGTTGAAAATATGATGCGTCTCCTCGGTGTAAGGAAGCACGTTGACGACCATATCGCTGCGGGACAGTACGTCGTCGAGCTTATCCAAGCCGTACATTTCGTCGATTTCGGAGACGGGGCGGGCGCTCTTGCGCACGCCGAGCGTCGTCATGCCGAACGCTTTCGCCAGACGGGCCATCTCCGTGCCGATCGCGCCGACTCCGACGATGCCGATCGTTCGTCCTTCCAGCTGATAGTACCGCTCCGAAGCGAGCCATTCGCCTCGGCTCTGCTGTCGGATCGCGTGATGCAGATTGCGGCTGAAGGCGAGCATCATCGCGAACAGCGTCTCGGTCATCGACACCGGATGGATGCCGCTGGCGCTCGTCAACGCGACGCCCCGCTCGCGAAGCCGGTCGAGAGGAAGCTTGTCCACGCCGGCCGAGCTCGTCTGAACCCATTTCAGCCGATCGGCGGAATCGACGGCTTCATCCATCTTGGCGTTCCAGCCGAGCACGATCTCGGCGCTGCGGCAATGCTCGTCCGTAATTTCCGTGTCGTGCCCCGACACGATGGTCCACTCCGGGATTCTTTGGCGGATTTGCTCGATCTGTTCGTCTTTAAGCGGAAAAAGCAGCAATAAAGTCGGCATGTTGGTACATCTCTCCTCATATGAAGTAGTTGATGAAGCGCGATTGCGGACCTCCGGCCAGTCAGCCTCCGCGGCGCTTCGGAACGGCGGCGGGGCTTCCGGGATGGCCCATCGCGGCGTAGTCGGTGACCCGGTTTTTGCCGTTCGTCTTGCTGTAGTACATGGCTTGGTCCGCCTGCTTCAACAAAGATTCGGCCGTGTCTCCGGGGGAAGCCATGCTGAAGCCGACGCTCACCGTGACGATCGTCTCCTTCTCGGTACGGGAGCGGATGCTCTCGGCCGCTTGCGCCGCGGAGGATGCGGGCCCGACGACGAAAGCGACGAGTTCTTCTCCTCCATACCGCCCGGCCAGACCGATTCCGTCCGTCTCTTCCATCAGCAAGGCGGCCACCTGCTTCAGAACGCCGTCGGCTTTATGGTGTCCGTGCGTATCGTTCAGCTTTTTGAAATTGTCGATATCGCAAAAGATCACCCCGGCCTGCCGGCCGCTTTTCAGAATCGGGTCCAGTCTGCCCATGAAGTATCTCCTATTATACAGATTGGTCAAGCCGTCCGTAATGGAGGAACGGTAGACGGATTGCAAAATCTCGACGACCCGTTCGAAAATGATGGCGAAGAGCAGAATATAGTAAAAGACCGGCAGCAAGCCCGCGATGGTTTTGAAGATGGGCGCCTCGGGCGCCCAATAGACGGACGATATGCTGGACAGCTGCATCGTAAAGGCGATCCACAGGCTGGTCATATACTTGCGGGGCTGACCGATATGCGGAGCGAACATCAGCACGAACAGCGGGCCGAGCAGCAGCAAATAGCCGTCGAGAGCCGGCGTGGAGCGGATCGAGCCGATCCAGGGTTGATCGGACGACAGCGCCACGGGAAGGATATCGCCGACGGCGGCCAGCAGGCCGGTCGCGAGCAGCCCGAAAAACCAGAGCCGCGTTCTCGGACGCCTCCGATGGTACAGCTCGAAAACCGCGAAGTTGATCACGATAAACGCATAGACCTGCAGGAGCTTGCCGATGAAACCAAGTACCGGGG
>JAEZZE010000350.1 GCA_023418755.1 Bacillota bacterium
GGATAATCCAGCCCGAGATTGCCCCGCAGCGTATCCGATTCGTACTCCTTGCGGTAGATGCCCCGTTCCTGGAGGATCGGGATCACGTATTTATTGAATTCGAGCAAGCCGTCCGGAACCTGATGGCCGCTAAGCACGAAGCCGTCGACGATGCCGCTCTCCCACAGAGCCTGAAGCTTGTCGGCTACCTGTACCGGCGTCCCTACGAAATCTCCCTTCGGAGACGCGACCCGCAGAGCCAGTTGGCGAAGCGTAAGCTTCTCCTCCCTGGCGATCTGCAGATACAGCTCCGCCGTCGACTTGAAGCTGTCCTTGCCGATATCGCCCAGATCCGGAAGCGGCTCGTCCAGCGGAAACTGCTTGAAGTCGAAGAAGCTGAAGAACCGGCTCAGCACCTGAATCGCCGAATCGATATCGATCAATTCCAACGATTGGTTGTACTTCTCGTCGGCCTCCTCCTGCGTCTCGCCGACGATCGGCGTAATGGCCGGGAAGACGAGAATGTCCTCCCGCTTGCGTCCGTACGCTTCCGCCCGGCGCTTCAAGTCGTTGTGGAACTCGGTCGCGCGCTTGACGTCGCCGTGCCGCGAATAGATCGCGTCCGCCACGCGCGCCGCCATGTCGCGCCCCTCCTCCGAGCCGCCGGCCTGAAAGATGACGGGCCGCCCTTGCGGCGAGCGCTCCATGTTCAGCGGCCCCTGCACCTTGAAAAACTCGCCCTTATGATCCAGCGTGTGCATCTTGTCGAAGTCCGCGTATTGGCCGGTCTCCTTATTGCGGACGAACGCGTCGTCCTCCCAGGAATCCCAGAGCCCCCGGACCACGTCGAGGTACTCGTTGGCGACGCGATAGCGCAAGGAATGCTCCATGATTTTCTCTTGCCCGTGGTTGCGTCCCAGCCCCTCCAGAGCCGAAGTGACCGCGTTCCAGCCGGCGCGCCCGCCGCTCAGCTTGTCCAGCGAGGCGAGCTGGCGAGCCGTCGTGAACGGCTCGCTGTAGGAGGTCGAGAACGTGCCCACCAGACCGACGTTTTTGGTGACGGCGGCCAGGGCGGAGAGCACCGTCGCCGGCTCGAAGCGGCTAAGGAAATAAGGAATCGAATCCTTCGTAATATACGCCGAGTCGGCGTTGAACAGAAAATCGTACAGCCCTTCCTCCGCCGCTCCGGCCACTTTCTTGTAGGCCTCGAAATTGACCGCCGCATCGGCGGGAGTTGCCGGATGCCTCCAGCCGTTAGGTCCGGAGAACGCGCTCAGAAACACGCCCAGCTTGATTTGACGTCTTGGTTTGGCCATGCCGATCCTCTCCCTTTCTCCCTTATTTCAGAATCCATTCGTTAATGTCGAAATCCTGGGCGGCAAGCTTCTCCTCCACCAGGAACTGCTTGGAGCCGGCGATCCGGGCGATGCCTTCGTCGGTGAAGTTCGTCGGAGCGATGTCCTCGATCGGATACAGAACTTTGACCGCCTCCGGATCCTGGCCAAGCGTCTCCGACAGGAACTGATAGTACTCGTCCGGCTTGGATTGCAGGTCGGCCAGCGCCTTCTCGCGGGTCGCGTTCCACACTTGCGCGATTTCCGGGAACTTCTCCAAATAGTCTTCCGTGACGACCACCGCGTTCGTGGCTAGCAGATCCGGATGATCGTAGGCGTTGTCGATAACCTTGAAGTCGCCGCTCTGCAGCAGCTTGTAGACGAGAGCGTCGGTCGCCGCCACCGCGTCAACCTCTCCCTTGGCCAGAGCCGCCAGGGAGTCCGCCGTATTCGCACCGATGCTGATCTGCTTCACGTTCTTGACGCCCTGCTCTTTAAGAACGCCGACCAGATAGCGATGCATGATCGACCCCTTGACCACGGCCACCGTCTTGCCTTCCAGCTCCGCGACCGTTTGAGGCCCGTCGTTCCTCGCGATAATCAGGCTGTTCGACGAGATGACCGGAAGTCCGATCAGGCGCGTCTTCGCGCCTTTGGCCCGATTCAGGATAGGCGGCGCGTCTCCGGAGAAGCCGATATCGACGCGATTGCCGAGAATCGCTTCGTTCAAGTCCGGACCGACCTTAAAGCCGATCGCGTTAATCTTCGTTACGCCGTATTTCTTGAATTCCTCTTGGAAGATTCCGGTATGAATCCCCCAGGCTTCCGCTCCCGCCGTCAGCGGCGTGCTGCCGACAAAGCCGTAGTTTAGCTCGGCGGGCGCATTCGTCGTGCCGGAAGGGGCTTGCGATTCCGAGGATGCTCCGGGCGACGCCGCGGGCGAAGACGCCGGAGACTCGGAAGCTTGATCCTTGCTTCCGCAGGCTTGAAGCGCCAAGGCGAGAATCGCTGTAACGACAGCGAGAATTAACGTGCGGTGACGACGATTACGGTTCGATTGTTGTGCAATCATTGAATTATACCCTCCTAAGTAACTAGCTTTTTATTATGGGAATCGACTATCCTCTGAAGCTGTCTCGCCAGCCGAGCAGCTGTCTCTCCAGGTAACGGACGAGCGAATCGACCAGCTTGCCCGCAACCGCGAAAATAATGACGCCGACGAAGATCAGCTCCGTCCGGGAATTGTATTGACCGAAGTAGATCAAATAACCGATTCCCGACTTGGAGTTGATCATCTCCGCCACGACGACGCTGAGCCACGATACCGCGAGCGACAAGCGAACGCCCAGCAGGATGCTCGGCAACGACGACGGCAGGATCAGCTTTCGAATCAGGCCGGCCGTATTGTACTCCAACGCCCTGGACACCTCTACCAGCTTGTTGTCCACGTTGCGGATGCCCAAGACGGTGTTTACGTAGAGCGGGAAGTAGGCGCTCGTCGCGATGATGAGTACTTTGGACGTCTCCCCGAATCCGAACCATAGAATGAACAGCGGGGCCAGAGCCAGGCTGGGCGTCAGGCGAAGCAGCTGAATCATCGGGTCGAGCATCATCTCCGTCCGCCGCGAGAAGCCCGCCAGCAGTCCGAAGATCCAACCGAGAGTGCCTCCGATCCCGAAGCCGGCCAACACCCTTCCCAGGCTGACTCCGATGTGCCGGAACAATTCGCCGGTTTCCGCCAGCTCTCCGAAAGCGGCCCCGATGGCTAGGGGCGAAGGGAAGAAGAACGGATCGATGTCGCCGGTTTCGCAGAACAGCTGCCACAAGACGAGCGTAATGACGGGAATGGCGGCGCCGACGGCGACGTTGTTCACGCCCGTCTTCAGCGAACGGCGCTCCGCCCGCTTGCCTTCGACCGGCTTAGCCGGTTTGGAAGCCGGTACGGCTTCGGCTCTTTCGCTCAATCGAAATCACCTCCTTCTATCGTGTGCGGTCTAGCCTTTGAAGCTGTCGTTCCAGCGAAGCGCCCGCCGTTCGATCCACCGGACCAGCGAATCCGACAGCTTGCCGACGACCGCGAAAATGAAGATGCCTACGAACACGACGGACGTTCGCCCCAGCATGCGGGCATCCATCATGAGATATCCGATCCCTTCCGTCGAACCGAGCAGCTCGGCCACGGCTAGACTAAGCCAGGCCACCCCCAGCGATAGGCGAATGCCGAGAAACAGATTGGGCAGCGCCGACGGAAGAGCCAGCAGGAACGACCGTTCGGCAAAGCCGAAGCCGAGCACTCTCGACACCTCGTACAGCTTGTTGTCCGCGTTCCGAATGCCGAGGTACGTATTGATGTATAAAGGAAAGAAGGCGCCCTTGGCGATCAGCAAAATCTTGGACGTCTCCCCGATGCCGAACCAGAGAATGAACAGCGCGGTGACGGCCAGATGGGGAACCATGCGAATCATCTGCAACGACGGGTCGACCGCGCGTTCGAAAGGACGGAACAGTCCGACGAGCAAGCCCATCGCGGCCCCGAGCCCGCCTCCGAGAAGGAAGCCCCACAGCGTGCGGGTAAGGCTGATGCGCAAGTTCGTCCACAGCTCTCCGGACACCGCCAAGTCCCGAAAATCTTCGAATATCGCGGCAGGCGTCGGAAAGAGCAAGGAGGAGATCAGATTCGCTTCGCCGAGCAGCTGCCAGGCAACCAGAAGCAGCACCGGGATAATCGCGCCGAGCGCGAACGGCTTGAATGCCGCCAATCGAATGTTCATGGAAAGCTTCCTCCTCTAAATGCCCGCCCCCGACTCCCCCCAAGCCAGCTCCTCGACCTTCTCGAAGCTGCTCAGCACGCGAAGGCGCAGCTTCTGAAAAGCGGGAGCGGATTTCTTGCGCGGGTAAGGCAAATCTACGTTGACGATGCTGCTAATCTCTCCCGGACGGGGCTTCAGGATCACCACCCGATCCGCCAGAAAGACCGCTTCGTCGATATCGTGGGTAATAAAAATCATCGTCACCTTGTCCTTCTGCCAAATATCCAGGAGCACTTCCTGCATGTGCGCCCGGGTGAAGGCGTCCAGCGCGCCGAACGGCTCGTCCAGGAGAAGAACCTTCGGGTTGCGGAGAAGCGCCCGGGCGATGGCGACGCGCTGCGCCATCCCTCCCGACAGCTCCTTGGGATAGGCTTTCTCGAACCCGGTCAGCTTGACCAGCTCGATCAGCTCGGCGACTCTGCGTTTAACCTCGGGATTGCGAAGGGACAGATCCGCGGCGATGTTCTTCTCCACGGTAAGCCACGGGAACAGTCTCGGTTCCTGGAAAACGACGCCTTTGTCGATTCCCGGCCCCGTTACCGGCGCTCCATCCAGCAGGAGGCTGCCTTGATACTGCGTATCCAGCCCGGCGATAATGCGCAGAAGAGTGCTCTTGCCGCATCCGCTCGGGCCGATCACGGTCGTGAATTCGCCCTCCCGCACGTCCAGGTTGATGCCTTGCAGCGCCTGGACGGTTTTGCTGTCCGTCTGGAAGCTCTTATACAGCTCGCGAATCTCCAAAAAAGATGCGCTAATGGTCACCACTCCTTTCCTCTTGATCGTACCTGGAGCCGAAATGCCGAGTCATCCCGCGACCGTCGACTGTCTATTCAGACCTGTTCATTCGACATTATACCAAGTATACCAGTAGGAATTATCTTTAATTCTTGAGAGTACTCTACCACCCGACTATACGCTTGTCAATTTATTTTTTTAGCGTAAAAACCTTAAATTAATGCGGCTTCCGAGGAATCCAGCTCATCGTAACCCCTTTCTTTTTTCGAACATTATTCCGACTTTTCAAGTGTGTATTGAACGTCGCATTCCCCATTATTCGATAAAAAGCGCAAAAAAACCGGCCCCCGTCTATTCCGGGGAAACCGGTTTTCTATTCCGTGCGATCGACTCTTCTTCTAGCGTAACGACGTTAGGAATAAACGACCGCGTTCAGGATCCGGAAACCGCCGCCCGTCCGGCCCGGTCCGTCTTCGCCTTCCTGGAGCCGGAAGCGAGAAGCAGCGCCAGAAATCCGCCCGCCAAGCTCCACAGAACCGTACCGTTCGAACCGACCGCGTCCCAGCCTCCGAAGTACATCGCTTCCCGTAGCCCCCCGGATGCGAATCGCAGCGGAGTCCACGAGTAGATCCAATCGCGCGTCGTCTGCGACATGAATTCGGGAGCCATGCTCAGCAAAGGCATGGAGAAGAACATCAAGAGAATGAGCAGCGCCATCGCCGGAAATCCGATCCAGTTCAGCAGAGACGATTGCAGGAGGAAGAAGGCCGCCGCCGCCAGCCATAGGAACGTCCATGTCTCTCCCGCGCTCGACAGCTCCATCCCGTACCAGGAAGAAGCCATCCAGACGACGAACCCCGAAGCGATCCCCGTAACCGCCAGACCGACCGCCGCTTGAAGCGCAGCGGACGCCCATCTTCCGCTCCCCGGCGTTCCCGCTTTCTGTCCGGCCAGGAACAAGGTCATTGCCGTCACCAGACTGCCGATCCACATAATCTGCGTCAACAATCCCGGCGCGTTTCCGTTCGCGTTGTTCGCCCCCGAAGGATGAACGATCTCTTCCTTCACGACGACCGGCGTCAGCAGCGCTTGCGCCGCGCTTACCGGAATCTGCTCCGTTCGCTGCCCCATCTGGGCGAGCAACTGATTCGACAGCTCCAGACCGATCATTCTCATCGCTTGATCGAGGATTTGCTTGACGGCCGTCGAAGCTTGCGCGTTCATTCCTTCGTTGGCAAGGATCGTCGCCAGCGACAGCAGCCCGCTGCTTAAATCCGCCGGAAGAATCAGAGCGCCGTAAAATTCCCTATCATCGAGACCGGCCCGCGCCCGCTCCTCCGAATCGACGATTTCCCAGGCAATCGGAAGCATCGTATTGGCCGTCAGCTTCTCCTTGATCATCATGCCCGCCGCAAGGGCGCCTCCGGTCGGAAGCTCTGCCGGCTGATCGAGAACGACAAGCGCCACCGGTATTTCCTTCGGTTTCGAACCGAGCACCGAACCCATCATCGCCGCCCCGAACACCGTCAGAACGGCCAACACGATAACAACGCTGAGCCAAGTCATTTTCTGTTTGAACAAAGCCATATTTTCTCTCCACCCTATCTCTATTATAATGAACAGTGTGTCGAATAACCGTCATCGCGTTCATTATAAGGAGACGACGCCGAACCTACAATAACCAATATCAAGCCGACCTGTTAACTACTCAACACATTCGTCGGGAGATGTTCATCATCTTGCGAAAAAGGGGATTGAAATGACCAAAAAAATCGATCGAAGACAAGTCCGGACCAAACAGCTTCTTCGCCAGGCTTTGCTGGAGTGCATCGAGGAAAAAGGATTCGACCATATTACGGTAACGGATATCTCCGAAAAGGCGAATATCAATCGCGGCACCTTCTACTTGCATTATCGCGATGTCCCGGATCTGCTGGATACGGTAATGAACGAGATGTTCGATCGGGTGCTCTCCCTCGTCCGGGTTCTCGACCCTCGAGAAATGAGCGAATACGCCTATTCCGATGAACCCTACCCGAAGGTCGTCGCGATCTTCGAAGAGGTTAACCGCCATAGGGATTTCTTCAAAGTGGTGCTGGGGCCCAAGGGCGAGCTCTCCTACGCCATGCGTTTTCGAAACCTGATGTCTTCCCATCTATTCAATAAAATGGAGTATATTATGCCCGAAGGCTCTCCGGGCCTCGTACCCAGGGAATATATAGTGGCCTACATGACCTCCGCCAACTTCGGCATGGTGATGCATTGGGTGCAGAACGGATTTCGGGAGACTCCGTATCAGATGGCTTTGATCGCTACTCGGATCGTGAATCACGGTCCGATCGTTTCCTCCGGGATTCGAGCCGCAGCCCGCGTCGAACCGCCCGGCAAGTCATAGCCCGGCCCCTTATGTTCCGCGAGCCTTTTCCCTAACCGATCGCGAGCCTGCCGTCCCCAAAAAAGCTCGTTCGAAGCACAAACCCGAAGCCTCTGAAATCCGGCTCCGGGTTTGTTTTCTCTCTTGCCGATACGCTATCTGCCCCGCTGCGATCCGCGGCCTCCCCGGCCGCCGGGTCCGCCCTTCGGTCCGCGCGCGCTGCCGCCGAACTTGGCGCCGCCTGCCTTCGGCCCGGCCGGTCGCCCGCTCCCGAAGCCGCCGCTTCTCGGCTCGGCCGTCCGCCCTCCCCGGGCCGGCTTCGCGGAGCCGCGCCCTGATACCGCGCTTCGCCCCGAGCTTGTCGCGCTCCGCCCCGTTCCGGCGGCGCCACGCTCATTCCGCGGCTCGTTTCGCGGCCCGTCGCCGCCCGAGCGGCTTCCGCGGCCGGCCTTCGCGTCGGGCGCGCCGCCGCGTCCTCGCCGTCCCCCGGC
>JAEZZE010000406.1 GCA_023418755.1 Bacillota bacterium
GTCTTATTCCGCTCATCCATGTTCTGGCCATCTCGTTCAGCTCCAGCCATGCGGCTACCGCCGGGATGGTGAAGCTGTGGCCGGTTGATTTTACGCTAAGTTCCTATAAATTGGTATTGGCAAAGCCTGCGTTTCTGAAATCGATCGTCGTAACTCTGACGCGGGTTGCCATCGGACTGACGATCAACATGCTGCTAACGGTACTAGTCGCTTATCCGCTGTCGAAGGAATCGGTACGGTTTCGGCAGCGAACCGTCTATGTCTGGGTGTTCGTCGTGACGATGCTGTTTTCCGGCGGGCTGATCCCGCAATACATGATCATTAAGTATACAGGCGTGATGGACTCCATCTGGGCGCTCGTGCTACCGGGGGCAGTGCCGATATTCAACGTCGTGCTGCTGCTGAATTTCTTTCGCGGTTTGCCGAGGGAGCTCGAAGAGGCGGCATTCATCGACGGGGCCGGACATTGGACGACGCTGTGGCGGATAATGGTTCCGCTGTCCGCCCCCGCGCTTGCGACTTTGACGCTATTCGCAACGGTCGGTCACTGGAATTCCTGGTTTGACGGCCTGATTTACATGAATTCGCCGGATCATTATCCGTTGCAAAGTTACTTGCAGACCGTCGTTATCAACCGGGACTTGACCCTCGTGTCCGCTTCGGACATGAAGGCGTTGACGGAAGTGAGCGACCGGACGGCGAAGGCGGCGCAGATTTTCCTGGGGGCGTTGCCGATCTTGGTCGTCTACCCGTTCCTGCAGCGTTTTTTTATGAAAGGGATCGTTTTGGGAAGCGTCAAGGGGTAAGGATTATCGAAGGCAGGTGCTGATCACATGAATGTCGAGTTTCGGAAGGCGCGCCCCGTCTGGGAGGCTGGCAAGGATACGGAAATGAACGGGACGATGGGATTTCGTACCGTCTTCCGCTGCGAGCGCTTGCCCGCCAGTGCGTCGCTCCTCGTGGCGACCTCCGGCTTATATCGCTGTTTCGTGAACGGGGATTTGGTCGGCCACGGCCCCGCGAGGGGGCCGCACGGGCACTACCGTATGGACGAATGGGAGCTGACCCGGAAGCTTATACCGGGGGACAATGTAATTGCCGTCGAAGTCGTCGGCTATAACGTCAACAGTTACTACTTGCTCAACCAACCGTCTTTTCTGCAGGCGGAGGTAGTTGCGGATGAAAGCATCGTCGCATACACGTCCGCTGACGCCGATGAGGGCTGTTTTCCAGGCGCGCCACTGCCCGAACGAGTGCAGCGTGTGCAACGATACAGCTTCCAGCGAACGTTCGTGGAATACTACCGGTTGAACGCGGACGGGGCGAGATGGCGGACCGGCAGCGACGCCGGTTTTGCCGCGGCTTCGTTCACGGAGGCGCCGGCGAAAGCGCTGCTTCCCAGGGGCGTGCCGTATCCTGAGCTTCAACTCCGGGCACCCATGGCTTTGGAGGCGGCGGGACGCTTCCGGTCCGAAGGACGTTCCGAATCTTATTGGAGGGACCGTTCGCTAACGGGTATCGGGCCGGATTTCGCGGGCTTCCCGCTCGAAGAGTTGGAGTTGATCATATCCGATGAGTTGATAGAAACCATCTCCACAGAACGGGAGGATCTGAAGCGGCCCTACGTCGAAGAGGAATCGCTAACGCTGCGCGAGGGGGATTTCGCTCTCTACGATTACGGCGTCAACCTGACCGGAATGGCTGGCATCAAGCTTCGGGTGACGGAACGCGCGAAGCTGTATCTCGTTTTCGATGAGATTCTGACGGGAGGAGATATCGATTTCCTGCGGCTCGGCTGCGTCAACGCGGTCGGCTGGGAACTTGAACCGGGCGAGTACGACCTGGAGACGATCGAACCGTACACGATGCGTTACGCCAAGCTAATGCTGATGAGCGGCGATGCGGAGGTCAGGGCGATTTCGCTGCGCGAGCTCGTTAACCCGGATACAAAGGCGGCGGAGTACCGGTGCGACAGGGAAGCGTTGAATGCCGTGTTCCGGGCAGGGGTCGAGTCGTTCCGGCAGAACGCGACCGACGTCTACATGGACTGCCCGTCCCGAGAGCGGGCTGGTTGGCTCTGCGACAGCTTCTTCACGTCGCGGGTAGAGTACGCCTTGACCGGCGGAACGCGAGTCGAAACGAACTTCCTGGAAAATTACCGCTTGCCGAAGCGGTTCGCTCATCTGCCGGAAGGAATGCTGCCGATGTGCTACCCCGCGGATCACGACGACGGCGTCTTCATTCCGAATTGGGCGCTCTGGTTCGTGCTGGAGCTCGAGGAATACGCGACGAGGTCGAGCGGCGGGACTGCGGCTGCCGCCGGATTCCTGGACAAGATCGAGCGGCTTTTCGCCTACTTCCGGCCCTTCGAGAACGAAGACGGACTTCTCGAAGATCTGGAAAGCTGGGTGTTCCTCGAGTGGTCGAAGGCGAACGACTTCGTCCGCGGAGTCAATTATCCGAGCAATATGCTATATGCGGCCGCGTTGTCGGCGGCGGGAAGATTGTACGGCCGTCACGATTGGCTGGGGCAAGCGGAAAGGATCAGGGAGACGATTCGGCGCCAATCTTACGACGGAACGTTTTTCGTAGATCAGGCGCTGCGCGAGGATGGGCGTCTCGTCATTGGACGCGATCGGACGGAGGCGTGCCAATATTACGCGTTTACCTTCGACGTCGCGACTCCGGAGAGCTACCCCGAGCTATGGCGCGTAATGTCGGAATCGTTCGGGCCGGATCGGGGCGAAACCGAACGATACCCGGACATTCATCCGGCGAACGCTTTCGTCGGCAATTATTTGCGCTTGGACCTGCTGTCCCGTTACGGCAAAGGGGACCAGACGCTGCGCGAGATGGAAGACTACTTCCATTACATGGCCGAGAAGACGGGAACTTTATGGGAGCATGCATCGAGCTCCGCAAGCTGTAACCACGGATTCGCGTCCCATGCAGTTCATTGGCTGTATCGGGACGGCTTAGGCATACGGCATATCGATCATGCCAACAAGACGATCGAAATCCGAATCGATCCTTCCCGGTTGGCCTGGTGCGAAGGGAGCATTCCGGCGGGAGACGGCGTCATTTGTTTCTCATGGAGACGCGAAACCAATGATCGAATTCTTTATAGCGTAGGCAAGGAACACGATTATCGGGTTAACCTCTCGCCAGTAGACGGATACGTTCTAGTCGAACAGTAGAAGGTTGATGAAAAATCGGGGTATAATGGCGGCAATACCGAAGAGGAGAGAAATAGCGCGTCGATGATACCTTCCTGCCTGAATGAGAACCAAGCTTGAGGGACGATGAAAGCGTTTTTATTCAGTTCTGATGATGTACATCGGCAGATGCGGATTGCGAGGAGATAGTACGGTGCGAGTCATAACCCATTCGCCGAACAAATCCATCTTTTCTAAAATCGTGCTGACTTTCTTGGCGCTGCTTATCCCGATGTACACATTGAACCTGTACATGAACGAATCCGGACGCCGGAGCGTCCGCAAGGAAATCGTCGATTCGATGAGCGCTAAGGTCGAACTGTATTTGCACCTGATTGAATCCGATTTCGATCGAGTCATCCAACTGGTCGAAGCCTACGTCAACGATAAGGACTTGTTGAAGCTGAGCACCTCGATAGACGTGCTCTCCGATATCGAACGGACCGCGGCGGTGCTATCGCTCAAGAGCAAGCTCGATCTGGTCGAATCGTCAAACGTATTCGTACGGAATGTTTCCGCGTTCATTCCGCTGATGAATCGGAGCGTTACGTCCAACGACGACGCGATTGTCGAGTTCGACCGTGAGGCTTTCCAGGCGCTCGCCGTTTCCAAAAATCGCTACGAGTCGCCCTATTTGTTATGGAAAGGCCGATTATTCATCTCCGTCCCGTATCCGGATCCGCCGGCACCGGGACGCAAGCAACCGCTTTTCCTGCTGACGGTAGAGGTATCGGAACAGGGGCTGCGAGATGCGCTAAGGCAATTCACGAATAACGGCGAGACGGCCGTACTAATTGGACGTCATCCTTACTGGACGCTTTCGAGCGAAGAAGGACAGACGGCTTTGCCGATTGGTCCGGCGATCGAGCCAGGCAAGTCGCTCGTCGAATCCAGGTCGGTCGATGGTCGCCGAATGCTTGTCATCTCCCGCAGTTCGTCTAAGCTGGATACGACTCTATCGCTGTTCATGCCGGAATCCTCGATGTTCGGCCCGCTGGAGCGCTACCGCTGGTGGATGTTGCTGTTGACGCTCTTCTCGGTCGTCATCATCGTTTTTTTTGCGCTTAGCCTTTACCGCATTATCCAACGTCCTTTGCGGACGCTCATCCGCTCTTTTAACAAAGTCGAGCAGGGGAACTTGAACTTAGTCGTACAGTACCCGCTGAAGGATGAATTCGGGTTCTTGTACGAACGGTTCAATGCGATGGTGAAGGAACTAAACGTTCTCGTCCACGAAGTCTACGAGCACAAGTATCGCGTCCGACTTGCGGAACTGCGTCATCTGCAATCGCAAATTCACCCGCATTTTCTGTACAATAGTTTTTTCATTCTGCATCGGATGGCCAAATTAGACGACCGAGACAACATCGTTCGGTTTACGCAATATCTGGGGGAGTACTTCCAGTTTATCACGAGGGACGGCAGCGACGAGATTCCGCTGGCCCAGGAAGCCAAAGTTGCTCGAACGTATATGGAGATTCAGTCTTTTCGCTTCGGTACCCGGATACGAGGCGAGTTTGGCGACATTCCGGAAGAACTCAAGGACTGCCTCGTCCCGAGGCTCGTGCTGCAGCCTTTAATAGAGAACGCCTACCATCACGGTCTTGAAAACAAGATGACGGACGGGCTGATCCGCGTTGCCTTTCGCCGGGATGAATCTAAATTTGTCGTGACCGTAGAGGATAATGGCGACGAGCTGGACGACGATCTACTTCAAGCGCTTCATCATCGCCTGATAGATATTCCCGACGGTCCAGCGGAAAACACCGGAATAATCAACGTCCACCGTCGTATTCGGATAAAACACGGGCCGGACAGCGGGCTGTACCTGTCGCGAAGCGAATACGGCGGTCTGCTTGTGGAACTGAGGCTGCCTTGCGCTAAGGAGGAAGACTCTTGAACCGATTACTCATAGTTGATGACGAGCCGTATACTGTCGACGGTCTGTACGAACTGATCGATGCCGAGATGCCTGGGCTTGAATTATTTCGGGCTTATACGGCGATAGAGGCGATAGAACGGCTAAGCCGGACGAAGATCGATGTCGTGCTAACCGATATTCGGATGCCCGGCATGGACGGCTTGCAGCTGTTGAAGGAAATCCGCTCGCGCTGGCCTCGGTGCAAGGTTGTTTTCCTAACTGGCATGACGGAGATTGGTTATGCCCAGCGAGCTATGCGGGAGGGAGGCGTCGATTATATCTTAAAGACCGAGGGCGACGAACCGATCCTTCGCAGCATCCGGATCGCGCTCGACGCGATGGCTGAGGAGCTCCGCAACGAGCAGTACATGCGCGATGCCCGGCATCGCTTTCGGCAAGCGCTTCCGTCGCTTCGCGGTGTCGCGTTTCGTCGGCTACTGCTGTATGGCGCCGAAGAGTCAGGGCTCTCGCCAGCCCGCTGGAGGGAGCTGGAATGTCCGCTCGATCCGGATTTTCCGGTTCTGCCCGCTCTGACGCGAATAGACCGCTGGCCCGAAGGGACTACGGTTACGGATAAAACGCTTCTGACGTTCGCGATCGAAAATATGCTATGCGAATTACTTGCCGGAGCAAAACTACAAGTCGTTCAAATGGACGAGTATTATTTCATGCTGCTCGTTCAACCGGAAACCGCGATCCCCGACTCTTCCGAGGCGTTCGGCCGCTTTGTAGCGGGTGCCCTTGAAGCAGCGCAAGAAGCGGTGGCGGATCTGCTTCGCTTGCCATTGTCGATCATTCATAATCAGTCCGTGCTCGCATGGCGCGATTTGCAGGGCGCCTACGAACGGATGCGCCGTAAGCTCGTGCTAGGTCCCGGCGGGGGCGAGCTGATGCAACTGCAGGCGAAAGAAGCCGAAAGCTGCTGCTATCGGCCAATGCACTCTCGTCAAGGGATTCTGAAAGAGAGGCTGGAAACGGCGCTGGAAAACGGTAACGCGACGGTTGCCGTTGAAGCGATCGAAACATTGATACCACGTGACACCGAATATGCTCAGTATGTAGAGGCTTATTATATGGTTGCTCATTTAATGGTATCGCTTGCTAACCGATTCAGACTTCAGGAATGGCAGATGGACGGTAAGTTATTGGAAACGTTGATGGATCTCAAAGGACATCCGGGGCGTGAGCAGGCGATCTCTTGCCTCCGGGACGCCGCCAGAAAGCTCGTCGCTTGCAAGCGCAGCGTCCAGGAAGAGCGGAGGGACCATATTGTAGATCGAATCGACCGGTATATCCATGACAATCTCGGAGGCGATTTATCCCTGACGGCCCTCGCCGAAATGGTTTACTTGAATCCGACGTATTTGTCGACGCTGTATAAGCAGATGACAGGCCGAAACCTATCTGACACAATCACTGCCGCTCGAATGGAAAAAGCAAAGGAACTGCTGAGGGAGTCGGCTTATAAAGTCCATGAGCTTGCAGCGGCGGTCGGTTTTGAAAACGCGGGATATTTTGCCCGCTTCTTTCGTAAGAACGCCGGAATGGGACCTCAGGAATATCGCGACTTGGAGCAATCCCGCAC
>JAEZZE010000420.1 GCA_023418755.1 Bacillota bacterium
TCGATCAGGATACTCGCGACGCCTTGGCGCATCCAGTCCGGATCAGTGAACAGATCCGCGAGTTCAAGGAAGGCGTCAATCGGACGTGCCGACGCAAAGCCGACGATACGCCCGTCAACAACGGCGACACGCGCGAACGGCAACATCGCGTCGTCCCATACGAGCCACTCGGGGTGAGCGGCGATGAGATTGCGGTCGTCCTCGATTGTCAGCGACGCACGGCGAAAGACGTCGCGCAGCGTGTCGACGTCGTCGACGACTGCGCTTCTAATGACGAGGTTAGAAGAAGATATAGGTTTTTTTTCATTCACGGCCGGGTCCCCCTTTTTATGGAAAATCCAGGATTGTATTTTGATCTATATGAGTGTAAAACATTCCTACAATAATTAATAGAAAAGTAGCCCTGTATATGTAATCATTATACTTTACCGTTGCTTTTGCGGCGTTCGAGACGCCGCATGGAACCGGATCGGCGATACGGATTCCTTCCGCCGGATCAATCGTCAAGTCGGTGGACGGGACGGCAAATACGGAGACTCTTGGGCGTGATACGATCGACATGGCGGAACGATTGCGTTCCGGGATTCGATGCATGGACAAGGGGGAACCGGATATGAGCAATTGGATGGACGAGACGTATCGCAAGCTGCATCTGGACAACCATCAGCCCGATTGGATGATGGGCGTGGCCGCGGCGATCGCGGAGGACGAAGCGAAGAAGCAGGCGAAAATGCTGAAAGAAGCCGGAGTGCAGGCGGTCGAGCTGTTCGCCTACGATCATTACGGCCATACGTTTTATCCGTCGGACGTCGCTGTGACGCATCCGCATCTGGAGGGAGACTATACCGGCCGATTGTCGCGGGCTCTGAAGGAAGAGGGCATCCGGACCATTTTATACATGAACGTCTTTTCGAGCGTGCATATGGGCCGGCAGCATCCGGAATGGCTGCGCGTGGCCGAGGACGGCTCGCTGCCGAGCGGGGCGTGGCTGCCGCGGGAGGCGTCGCATATTTGCGTTTCGTCCGAATTTCTGGAGCGTTTCTACGTGCCGCTCGTGCAGGAAGCGGTGCGCAAGCACGAGCCCGACGCGGTATGGTTCGACGGAGGAAGCTGGCTGATCGAACAGCCCTGTTACTGCGGCAACTGCCGGAAGCTGTATCGGGAGCAGCTCGGAGCGGAGCTGCCGGCCGGGCCGATGCCGGGGCCGGACGAAGAACTGGATTCGCCGGAGTGGGTGCGGTGGCGGCTTTGGCGCAGAGGGATGATCGGGCCGTATATCGCTCGCGTAACGAAAGCCGTGAAAGCGGTATCGCCGAAAACGCTCGTCGCGGACAACAATTCGGGCAAATCTTTCATGGGCGTTCCGCTGACCGAGAACGGCCGGTTCGTCCGCTGGCTGACGCCGCGCGAATTGGGCGTCGACTGGCTGTCTTGCGATCCGGTTCATTTCGGCGCGAACCACGAAATGATTTTCAGCCGCGAAGGGCGCTACCAGTCGACGACGGGCTTGCCGTTCGATTACATGAACGAACGCTTCCACGGCTGGGGAGAGTGGCAGATGCGCTCGCCGACGGATTGGAAGCTGGAGACGGCCACGAAGCTGGCGATCGGGGCGAAATGCTTCTTCGCGGACAATCCCTACGTCGACGGTCGCCTGGAGCCGGCCGTCTATAAGGATTTGAAGGATGTCTATGCCTTTGTGCAAGAGCGCGAGATTTACTCTCTAGGAGCGCAAGCCGTCCCGGAGGTCGCCGTGCTGGCCAGCCTGCCGTCGCAGCTTCTCGGGCCTACGGCCGGGCCCGAATGGGGACGCGACGGCGATTGGGGCAGAGTGTCGAGAGCGCGCACCGATCGCGTCGACGGCGCATCGCTTCTGTTGACGGAGGCGGGCATCCAGCATCTCGTCTACGACGAAGCGACGCTAAGGGAGCAACTGCACCGGCAAGCGCTCGTTATCGTGGCGGATCAAATTTTGTTGGAAGAGGAGACGATTGCCGCGCTGGAGCGATATGTCGCGAACGGAGGACGGCTCATCGTAACGGGACGCTCGGGATTACGGAGCGAGAGCGGGGAGAAGCGGGACGAAGATGTGTTCGCTTCGCTGCTCGGCGTCAAGCGAACGGGCATGCAGCCAGCGCCGATCCACTATTGGGAAGCGGAAGGCGGCTTGCGGCAGCGAATAGCGCACGGTGAAGTCAAGCTTCAGGTATGGGGCGCAGCCATGCGGCTAGAGACGGCCCCGGACGTCGAAAGGCTTGCCGGTCTGGTCGAGCCGAACGAGCATGCGTGGCGTCCCGGCGGCGGCCGCAAGCGCGCCGATTGGCGGCAATATACGACGGTCGGCGCGGCTCCCGCGGGCAGCCGGACGATCGCTCCGGCGGTTACGGTCCGCGATTACGGCAAAGGCAGGGCGATGTATATGAACGGCGAGCCGTTCGCGCTGTACTACCTCGAAGGTCATCGGCTGACTCGCGAATGGCTGATCGCCTGCCTGGAGGAGTTGTATCCGGCGAGTGTCCGCATGCTGTCGGCGCGCAAGCCGTATCACGTGGAGCTTGCCGTGCAGGAGAGAAGCTGCGGAGGGACGCGCGAACTGTTCGTGCACGCGCTGAACTATTTCGCGCAGAAGCGATCCGGCTATCTGATCCATAACGAACAAATCCCGCCGATCGACGGAATCGAGCTGACGGTTCGTACGCTCCGCAAGCCTTCGGGCATATGCGCGATGCCCGAGGGGACGTCTCTCGAATGGACGTGGGACGGCGAGCGGGCGACGATCCGGCTTCCGCGGCTGGAGCTGCACGCCATCGTACGGATCGTCGAAGAGGCAGTCGACTAAGGCCGGAAACCGAGCACGGGAGCGGCAGTCAAAAATCGAACATCAAGGCGCCGAAAAAATGAATTGCGCGCGGCCGGTCCGAAGGCTATAATGCAATATCATTCTTTGGCGCAATGTCAACGGGGAAAGAGGAGGGGGCGCATGAACGCCTGGACTAGAATCGACAGAGAAGGCTACGAAGCTTGGACGAGGGAGACGAATGGATTGTCCGTCGCGATCGTTCCGTCCCTTGGAGCCAAAATCGTCTCCTTAACGAACAAGGCGACCGGTCGGGAGTGGCTGTGGAGCAGCGGCAAGCCGCTCGGCAACCGGGGATACGGCTCGCCGTTCGGAGACGGAGACGAATCGGGCTGGGACGAGATGTTCCCGGGCATCAACGTCTGCGCTTATCCGGACGAGCCGTGGCGGGGAAGCATAGTGCCCGACCACGGCGAAGTATGGTCGCTGCCCTGGAGGGCCGATTTGTCGGAAGACGGTTCGCTACGCTGCAGCGTGGAGGGGCGCCGCTTCCCTTATACGCTGGACAAGACCGTCTCGTTCGCGGCGGACGACACGCTGCGCATCGACTATGCCGTAACGAACCTGTCGGATTCTCCGTTCTCGTTCCTGTGGGCCGCGCATCCGCTGCTAAAGGCGGAGGCGGGCATGAAGCTGCGCGTGCCCGATCAGTTGAAGACGATCGAGATGACGTATTCGGCGATGGAGCGGCTGGGCGGCTTCGGCGCGCGGCATGGATGGCCGATTACGGAGCCGAACGGGAGGATCGCACCGGAAGAGGAACACGGCGCTCGGATCGATCTGAGCGTCATTGAACCGAACGAGGGCCGCTACGCGGAAAAATATTATTTCGCGGACAGGCTGACCGATGGCTGGGCGGAGCTGTTCGACCCGGCCACCGGAGAAGCCGTCACTTTCCGTTTTCCCGCCGACCGGGTACCGTATTTGGCCGTCTGGGCGAACTATGGCGGCTTCGGCGGCCACTACCATGTCGCGATCGAGCCCGCGACGGGAACGATGGACGATCTCGCCTACGCGATGAACGAACGGCGCGTCGCGGTCGTCGCCCCCGGCGGACAATACCGTTGGCATCTGGAAGTCTCCGTTCGCTGAGAAGGGACCCCGGCGATGAAGACGATAAAATGGCTGTTCCTTAACCGAAGCAGCACGAACCAGAACGCCCAGTACGTGGCCGGTTACTTGAACCAGTACTTCCGCGATCTGTCGTCGTCCGCGCTGCAGGTGTATGGGTTCGCCCGAATCCTGAACCTGATGGAGCACGGTCGCAGCGTTAACGACGACGACTTTTTGCGGCGCTTCTTATTCCGTCTATCCGGACATTCGCGCCGACATTCAGCGGATGCAGACGTTTACGCTTACGCAATCGAGCTTGCCGAGGCTGGATATCTACCTGTACGAAAGCTATGTGAACAAGGTACCGGAGGACAACCTTTACGTGGATATCGTTCTGCTGGACGGCAGCGACAATCCGGTGCAGAAGCTGTTCAGTGCTTCGCTTCCCCCGTATAACATTCCGGGATCGGCGACGCCGTATTCGATCTATCCGCGGCTGACCGGACTCGATCCGACGAAGAAGTACGGAATCGTGCTGCGTTCTCCGCTGACGATCGACGACGCCTCGACGAACAACAAATACGGCTTCGCCTACAGCGACGGCAACCCGTATCCAGGAGGCTTCGAGCGGCTATCTACGGACGGAGCGCTGCCGCGGGTAAGACAGTCGTATGCGACTGGGCCTTGTTCATTGCCAACGGGTTCAGCCGGAATTGCCGCGGGCTAGTCCCGTAATAGGCGCTGAAATGACGGCTAAACGGATGAATGGACGGATAGCCGAGCTTCTCGGCGATCGCCGTTATGCTGGCATCGCTCTCCAGCAGCAGTTGGGCCGCTCTCCGCATAAGCTGCTTATGCTGGTACGCTTTGGGCGTAAGCCCGGTTTCGCGCAGGAACAATTCATGGAAATAAGTGCGCTTGAGCCCGCAGCTTTTCCACCAGTCGGCTACGGGCTCCCGCAGCTCCGGGTGCGCGTCCAGCTTGGAGAGCAGCCGAACGATGCGGTAATCGCTCGGTTGTCTCGTGCGGAGAGCATTGTGCCAGCCGAGCATCCAGGAATAGAACAGGCTGTTGATCGTTTCCGACCGGTACAAGCTCAGTTCCTCGAATTGCTTGGCAAGCGTCTGAAACAGGTCGAACAACAGCGGGAACGGCTGAAGCGAGGAAACGCCGGGCAGGGCATCCAGCTCGTCGCACGGCGGTTCGGGCGTTCCGGTATGCGGCTGGTAACGTTCCGGATAACGGTTGAATATCCGATTCAGCGAACGAGGATTGTCCCGTTCCCATAGATCGAAATATAGATTATACGAGGAGAGCGGCTGACGCGGCGAAATATGGAAGGCGTGAGGCTGTCCGGGACGAATGAAAACGAGCGTCCTTTTATTGATCGGGTAACGTTTGCCGTCGACTTCCATCTCCCCCGGACCTTCCGGGAAAAGATGGATCGAGTAGACATTGCAAGTGCGCAAACCTTCGTTCGAGCTCCCGTCGTATAAGTAAGGCATATAGTCCCCGACATACGGAGTCATTTCCGTCAGCTTTTTGTTCACGATTCCGCCTCCAGCGAACTTAATCTCCATTCCTTTACCGGATTATATGACAAAAAGATGGACACCTCGATAAATACAACATTTGAGTCTAATGATACGATGAAAGCGGACTTGAGGAAAGTCTTGCTGATCGAATTAGCGGATTATTTATACAATGTCTTGAGAGGCGGAAAAAGCGAATGAAACTCTTCTACGATAGTCCGGCGAGAAAGTGGTCGCAAGGGCTGCCGATCGGCAACGGAAGCCTCGGCGCCGTCGTTCGGGCCGAGCATCGATCGGAGACTTGGAACGTAACGGAAACGACGTATTGGTCTGGACAAAGCGAGCGATCTCGGAGCCGCTCGAAAGGCAAGAGCAGCTTGGAGCAGATGAGGGAGCGCTTCTTCTCGGGGGATTACGAGGAAGGCGAGCGGCTCGTTTCGGAGCTGCTGCAGCCGGACAAAGGAAATTTCGGCACCAATATGCCGCTATGCGAGATACGTCTATCATTCGAACACGCGGGGGATCGGATCTCCCGGGAGCTGGATCTGGAAGAAGCAATCGTTCGCGCCTCGTACGATGCGGACGGACGCACGTACGAACGGGAAATGTTCGCATCGCACCCGGACGGCGTTATCGTCTCCCGGCTTCGCGCGGAAGGAATCGGCGGATTATCGTTCGAGCTTGCTATCGCCGGCTGTACGGACACGTTCGTCGTCTCCGCCGCGGAAAGCGGAGATTCGCTTGCCTTTCGCGGCAAAGCAACCGAGAAAATGCACAGCGATGGGGTATGCGGCGTCGAGGCGCGCGGAATGGTTCGCCTCCGGATCCGGGGAGGCACGATTTATGCCGAGAAAGGACGGCTGATCGTACGCGAGGCGGACGAAGCGCTCATCGTCCTGGCCGTGTCTACGGATTACGGAAGGACCGGAGAAGACTGGGCGAACGAGCCGGCGCAGCGAGTCGCCAAGGCGGTCGCTCTTGGATTCGATCGGCTCCGCGAAGCCCACGTCGCGGACTACCGCCGTTTGTACGGTCGAGTATCGCTCCAATTAGGCTCGTCCGCGGCGGAAAAAGAGCTGCTGCCGCTCGATCGTCGTCTGAAGCTGCTCCGGGAAGGCGGAGCGTCAGAAGATCCGCAGCTGTTCGCGTTATTTTATCAATACGGACGCTATTTGACGATTGCCGGCTCGCGCGAGGATTCTCGGCTTCCGATGAACCTGCAGGGCATATGGAACGACGGAGAAGCGAACCGTATGGCTTGGAGCTGCGACTACCATTTGGACGTCAATACGGAGATGAACTACTATCCGGTAGAAACGGCCAATCTGGCCGAATCGCATGAGCCTCTGCTGGCGTTTCTGGAACAACTGGCCGAAGCCGGGAAAGCGGCGGCGAAAGACTTTTACGGCTGCGAAGGCTGGGTGGCTCACGTCTTTACGAATGCTTGGGGATTTGCTGCGCCGGGCTGGCATTATTCTTGGGGGCTCAACGTTACCGGAGGACTATGGCTGGCGATGCAACTCATCGAGCGTTACGAATTCGGCCTCGACGACGCGTACTTGCGGGATCGCGCTTACCCGGTATTGAAAGGGGCAGCCGAGTTCTACCTCGACTATATGGCGCTGCACCCGGAAACGGGTTATTTAGTGACCGGTCCGTCTAACTCTCCGGAAAACAGCTTTTATCCGGTCGGCGAACCCGAGAGATCGCGCACGATGTCGATGGGGCCGACGATGGACACGATGCTCGTCCGGAGGTTATTCGCCTTCTGTGTAGAAGCTTCGGAGAAGCTGGGCGCGGACGCGGGACTTCGGGAACGTCTGGGCGAGGCGCTGAACAAGCTGCCGCCGCTTGCGGTCGGCCGTCACGGCCAACTCCAGGAATGGCTGGAGGACTACGGCGAAGCTCAGCCTGATCACCGGCACTTGTCCCATCTATATGGCCTGTATCCCGGTTATGAGATTACCCCGGAGAGCACGCCCGAGCTCGCGGCCGCGGTTCGCAAGACGCTGGACAATCGCCAGCGCGCATCGGGTCTTGAAGACGTGGAGTTCACGCTCGCGCTGTTCGCCGCAGGCCATGCCCGTCTAATGGAAGGCGACGAAGCGTGCAAGCAGCTTGCTTACTTGGTCGGAGAGCTTTGCTTCGACAATCTGCTCACGTTCTCCAAGCCCGGCATCGCAGGAGCGGAGACGTACATCTTCGTGGCCGACGGCAACTTCGGCGGGACGGCCGCGATCGGCGAAATGCTGCTTCAAAGCCATGCGGACCACATCCGATTGCTGCCCGCGCTTCCTGGCAGCTGGCATACCGGCCGCTACTCCGGTCTGCGGGCAAGGGGAAATGCCGAAGTATCCGTCGTATGGGAGAACGGGCGCTTAACGGAAGCGACGGTCCATACGAAATCCCCGATCAGGACGCAGCTCCGCTTTGGAGACGTAACGATGCCGCTAGAGCTGTCCGCCGGCGAATGGCGCACTTTCGACGGCCAATTGAACTGCACGAGTTCCGGAATGCGCCTTTAGTCTATACGGAGTCTGCCGACTGTTAGAAGCCCGCGTACGTGCGGGCTTTTATTTAATCACATTAAATTCATTTGGAATAAGTCAAATAAAAAGAGTGTAACAAAAATAGTTTACATAATATTTATTATGTTTATTTTAGGAGTTGTCGTATCGTATAAAATGTCTGGAAGAAGATATCCCGAATATGGGATGTTAGGGCGAGTATTGGAGAATTGTATTCAATCGACAATTTTTTTTAATTTACGAGATAGATTTACAGTAATTTACTACGAGAAGTATAATAGAAATAATGACTCATTAATAGGAGGATATTCCTTGGATAACAATCACAAAGAGCCACAATACGGGTTTTCTCCGCAAACCCAATCTTACAATCCGCCACAGGCGAAGATGAGTGGCAAAGCAATTGCCTCATTAGTACTAGGTATAGTATCCTTAATTACTTTGCCTTTAGGAGCAATCATAGTCCTTGGAATCATTGGCTTCTTCAGCGGTATCGTTGCGATTGTGTTAGCGTCTTTATCGTTTAAAGAAATCAAGCGAGTGCAGGTGCGTGGTCGCGGTATGGCAATTGCAGGATTGGT
>JAEZZE010000344.1 GCA_023418755.1 Bacillota bacterium
GTATGAAACCACGCTGGAGCCCGACAGATGGACGCAGTACAAGGAAAGTATCGTGGAAGCCGTCGACGCTGCCACGACGAAAGCAAGGCTGGTGGCCGAGCTGGACGGCAAGCTTGTCGGCAGCGTCTTTATTTACGATTCGTCGGAAGCCGCCTACGGCGCGCCGCAGCTGGAAATCCACAACCCGATCATTCGGCTGCTGGGCGTCCTGCCGAGCGCTCGCGGCAGCGGAATTGCCACGGCGCTGATCCGCGAGAGCGTCCGGGTCATTAAGGAATGGGGAGCGGACACGCTGCATCTGCATACGTCGGACATGATGGATTCCGCGGTCCGGCTGTACGAACGGCTCGGCTTCGAGCGGGCGTACGACAAGGAATTCCGCAACGGCGCCGTGCTGGTCAAAAGCTATCGCCTGAAGCTTTCGGACACGGCGCTTCTCAACGTATAAGAAGTCAAATCGAGGGAGGAATCGGATATGGCGCAACGCCAAAAAATCAAATTCGGAGCGATCATTCACGGAGTAGGGGGCAACATCGCCGGGTGGAGGCATCCCGAAGTGCCCGCGGACGCCAGCGTCAGCTTTCCGTTCTACAAGCAGCAAGCGCAAATTGCCGAGGCCGGCAAATTCGATCTTGTCTTTATCGCGGACGGTCTCTACATTACGGAGAAATCGATCCCGCATTTCCTGAACCGTTTCGAGCCGCTGACGCTGCTCTCCTCGCTGGCTTCGGTCACGAGCCGGATCGGTCTTGTCGGCACCTTGTCGACCTCATACAGCGAGCCGTTCACCGTGGCCCGCCAATTTGCCTCCCTCGATCATCTGAGCGGCGGCCGCGCGGGCTGGAATTTGGTCACTTCGCCGCTCGAGGGCTCGGCCCGCAACTTCGGGAAGCCGGAGCATCCGACGCATGACGAACGGTATAAAATCGCCGAGGAGCATCTGGAGGTCACAAGGGGATTATGGGATTCCTGGGAGGACGACGCCTTCGTCCGCGACAAGGAGTCGGGCGTTTTCTTCGACCCTTCGAAGCTGCATCGGCTGAATCACAAAGGGCCGCATTTCAGCGTGGAAGGGCCGCTTAACATCGCGCGCTCCAAGCAGGGACAGCCGGTCGTGTTCCAGGCGGGCTCCTCGGAGAGCGGCAAAAGCCTCGCGGCCAAAGGAGCCGACGCCGTCTTCACCGGACACGAGACGCTGGAGGAGGCGAAGATCTTCTACAAGGACGTAAAAACGCGGGCGGTCGCTTACGGCCGCGAGGCGGGCGATATCGTCATCCTGCCGGGCATCTCGCCGATAATCGGCCGGACGCAGGAGGAGGCCGACCGCAAATACGAAGAAATCGCGAGCCTCGTCAGCATCGAGAAGGCGCTCGACTATCTCGGTCGCTTCTTCGAGCATCACGATTTCTCGCAATACCCGCTCGACGAGCCGTTCCCGGACATCGGCGATCTGGGCAGCAACAGCTTCCGCAGCGGCACGGACAAAATCAAGAAGCAGGCCCGCGAGCAGGGGCTGACGCTGCGCCAGGCGGCGCTTCGCTCGGCGACGCCGCGCGGACAGTTCGTCGGCACGCCGGAGCATATCGCAAATCTGATTCAACGATGGCACGAGGAGGAAGGCGCGGACGGCTTTATCATCCATTCCCAGCTTCCGAGCGGCTTGCGCGACTTCGTCGAGCTCGTAGTCCCGCTCCTTCAGGAGCGCGGCGTCTACCGCGCCGAGTACGAGGCGGATACGCTTCGCGGCAACCTGGGGCTGAAAATCCCCGCCAACCGCTACGCGGCCGCTAAAGTGAACAGCTGAGCACGCTCCGGCGCGGTCCCCGCCTTTCCCCGGCACGGACCGCGTCGTTCTGCGTACTAGACCGGAATCGAAGAACATCTCTCGAGAGGGTCCGGAAGGCCGAGAGACTCTTGAAAATTGTGCTTTACCTGAGGCTGCATGTTTGCTAGAATAAGCTACACATAAAGGAATTCGGTGAGGCGAAGCACACCCCGACGAGCGCATTGAGCGTTCCGGGGTGTGCTTTTTTGTCATGAAACCGGGAAGGAAGAGTAGTATAATGAAGCTGTCGAATCGCAGCGCCAAGGAGAAGCTTAAGCTCGACCAAATGATGCGCGTTCTGTTCCGCTTGTCGAAGCGGTTGACGATTCAACTCATCAACGGGTTGTTTGACGAGCATTTTTCGAACGAAGAAGTCGTATCGATTCATTACGGCAACTCGGAGTTTGTTATGGACAAGTACGACAGCATCGTCGGCGATCTGTTTTTGAAGCTGGTTACAGCTCGCGGCACCTTCCAATACCATGTCGAGTTTCAGACGCTAAACGATCAGTCGATGGCTATCCGCATGTTCCGTTACGGGTTTGAAAAAGCGGTGGAGCTGGCATCGGGGACAGAGGACGGTAAAGGAAGCAAAGGAACGCCGCTGCTCGCTTTCCCTCGCCAGATCGTCATTTTTCTGGAAGAGAACGAAGCGGTCGGCGACGAGTTGGCTTTTCGCCTGCTTTTGCCGGACGGCCTGGAGACGATCAACAAACCGAGGAGGTAAGCCGGATGATCAAAACGTTTATAGACCCCGAAGTGTTGAAGAAGGGAAGAGAGCAGGGGAGAGAGCAGGGACAAAAAGAAGGCATTCAGAAGGCATGCAGCAAGAAAAAAACGCGGTAGCCCGCAAGCTGATGAAGCTAGGGGTCGATATTGGCACGATCGTGGAGGCGACGGGGCTAAACGAGGAGGAAGTGCTGAAGCTGGGCAAGAAAAAATGAACGGTCCTCCTCCTACGCCCCGAGCCTAAAACGAAGATGAAGCTATTCGGAGGGGGGACCGCTCTAATATTTTTTATTTCCGCCAAAAAGTCGAACAGTCCGCCTTGTCCTCGATATTGAACTCGATCATTTTCTCTAGCAAAGAGAAATCAAAGGGACGGTCCCATTTGAAGCGTACCAATTCCTTGGTATGGTCATGGCCGGCCTGCGAGATTTCATCGGCAAAATGGATCATCCCCGCCCTTTCGGGGGCAACGGCCAAATGCGGCTTGGATACGCTGAAGCCGATAATAAACGTATCGTGATCGGTAAACATAGGCTGATTCCAGGCGATTTTAGGGACCAAATTCGGAAATTTCCCGGCCACCCACGCCAAAACCTCCTCCGTTCGGATCCGATGCTCCGGGTTATCGATCCTCGCCAAATAGTCCGCGAAAACTTCCATTCTCGTTCCCTCCCATTGTGGTTGTTCAATTAGTCCGCCGATCACGAAGCTGTCAGGAAGCGAACTCGACGTTGAATTTTCGGGAATCGTTCCGTACAGAAAGAATAGCAGATATAGACCGAGCATATCAATGGACGTGCAGTGATAGGTGTGTAGTATAATGAAGCTATCGGCGGCCGATAAGGAATTGCCGAAGCCGTGGCAAGCCGTCGGCAACGACAACATGGGGAGACAAAAGCGAATGAAGCTGGCAACGGAGAAAATATTTACGCACCCGCTCGGCATACTGGCCGCGGCGACGGGTGCTGCTTTTTTGTGGGGAAGCGCGTTTCCGGTCATCAAGCTGAGCTACGCCGAGCTGGAGATCGGAAAGGGACAAGTATTCGGGCAAATTTTATTTGCGGGGCTCCGGTTTACGCTGGCGGCGCTGCTGATTTTGGCGTTTATGAAGCTGATGGGGAGGAACGTCGGATACCAAAGCGGCTCGTGGCGGGGCGTGGCGAAGATCGGCCTGTCGCAGACGCTGCTGCAGTATGTGTTGTTCTATTACGGATTGAGCGGTTCTACCGGCGTGCAAGGTTCGATTTTGGCCGGAACGACGTCCTTCTTCCAAATTCTGATCGCCCACAGGATGTATGCGGACGACCGAATGACGGCTCGTAAGCTCGCAGGACTGATCGTCGGTTTTGCGGGAGTCGTTGTCGTAGGAGTGTCCGGAGGGGCTACCGGCGTTCATTTCGGCTTGGCCGAAATCTGCCTGCTGGCGGCGATGTTCTTCGGAGGATTGGGCAACGTATGGTCCAAAAAAGAGTCGGAGCGTCTCGACATTTTATATATGACCTCCTGCCAGATGCTGCTGGGAGGCGTCGCGTTGAGCGCGATCGGCGCGGCCGGAGCGGGGATCATGCCTTTCGAATGGACCTGGAACGCCGCCGGCATGCTGCTGTATCTTGCGGGATTATCGGCGGTCGGATTCGTATTGTGGAATACGGTCATGAAATACAATCAGGTCGGCAGCATCTCCATGTATTTGTTCCTGATTCCCGTATTCGGCGTATTCCTGTCCGCGCTGCTGCTGTCCGAGCCGCTGCACGCAAACGTCTGGCTGGCGCTCGGGCTGGTGGCGGGCGGGATCGTGATCGTTAACCGCAAGCCCGCCACGGCCGATTCCGCGCAAACAGGGCGCCCGGCTTAAAGCTTGAACTCGCCCGAAACCGCCTTAAGTTCGTCGGACATGTCGTTTAGCGAGACGGAAGAAGCGGCGATGCGCCCCGCGCTCTCGTGCATATGGGAGACGATTCGCCGCAGGCTGCCGACCATGGCGTTCGTCGCGTCGGAGAGGCTGGCGATCTCGTCCTTCGTCCCGGATTCGATCGGCTCGGAATTGTCAAGCGCTTGCAAAGGAGAATCGTTGCCCAAAAATTCAACAGAACTGTTGGAAAATGATACACGCGCAGGGCGGAAGTTGCCATTGTAGACGCGCGGCGGGCGGTGTACAATGCTGGTATGAAAATGACCCGGAAATTCCTGCTCGTATTTCTATTGATCCTGTTTTTGCCCATCGTCGCCATCCATCAGGGTATCGTTCGCTACTCGGAGGGAGTGATGGAGGCCAATATTATCGAAAACAACGAGATTATGGCCGAGTTGATCGTGAATCGGATGAACAGCGAGATGAACGACGTCGTCTCGCAGCTTCAGCTTGTCGCCGGACTGTCGGATCTGCACGAGCTTAATCTGTCCACGATGTACGCGAGAGCCAAGCAGGCGATTTCCAAGAGCACGATCATTCAATCGATCTATTTCCTGGACACCGGGCGCGGCATGCGGTTCGAAGCGCCGTTTCGTCCGGTCATCGAGGATACGGTCTACGATTATCCGAAGTTCGAGCATGTCCAATGGAGCTATACGTACGTCGTTACCGGCTTGATCTCCAACGTCCGCTCGGAGCAGACGGTGACCGTTGCGATCCCCGTCTTTTACGACGACCGTCGGTTTCTAGGCGTACTGGTGGCCGAGCTGAGCCGCAACTTCCTGTCCAACATTCTTCGAAGCACGAGCGAGACGCGCGAAGGGTTCAGCTTTATTATCGACGACAGAGGAAAAGTGATCGCGTCCACAAGCGACGGGGATTGGAACCTCGACTTCTCGGGCGAGCCGATCGTCAGGCTGTTGCTGAAGGGCGATTCGGGCTCCGTGCAGGAGGCTTACCGCAGCGAGCCGAGCGTCATGACGTATCAGACGATGCGGGAAAATTGGGGGCTCGCGTTGGGCGTACCGGAGAAATTCGCATTCTCGTCGGTGCAAACGCTTTCGAAAGCGCTCACGTACAGCTTCCTCGGCATTTTGGCGCTGATCGTCTGTCTCGTGCTCGTCGGAGGCCGGCAAATTCTCGTTCCGGTCCTCAAGGTAACGAAGTTCGCCCAGCGCATTCAAAGCCAGAAGGCGCCGCAGCCGCTTCCGGAGCCGCTGACGAAACGCCGGGACGAGATCGGGGAGCTGCTGCGGTCGTTCCAGGACATGGGGGAACGGGTCGCCCGCAGCCACCGTTTTCTGCAGGATATTATCGAAGGGATTCCTTATGCGCTTATTACGCTGAACGCCATGGGCGAAGCGACCCGGGTGAACCGAAAATGGGTCGAGCTGTTCGGCCTGTCCGAAGCGGAGTGGGAGGGCAAACGGCTGGCCGAGCTTCCCGGCTACGAATTTCTGACCGCGGATTTGAGCGCCGGGGAGAAGGAGGCGACATGGACGGACGGCGACGGGGCGGCCCGCGTGCTGAGCGTCGTCACGGCGTCTTTCTACGACGGCCTGCTGGCGGTCGTGCAGGATATTTCGCAGATTCGCATGCTGGAGTCGCATGTCAAGCAGAGCGAACAGCTCGCGTTGATCGGCCAGATCACGGCGGGCATCGCCCATGAGCTGAAAAATCCGCTGGCCGTCCTCTCCAGTTCCTCGGAGCTGTTGAGGGAGGAGATCGAGTTGCGCCCGGATTCGGAGTGGGTGCCGACGCTCGTGCAGGATATCGACAGCGAAATCGCGCGCATGACGACGATCGTGAACGAATTTCTGACGCTGGCCAGAACGAAGAAGGAAGCGGACGTCCCCGTCAGGCTGGACGATCTGATGAGCCGGGTGCTGCACCTTCTGCGCATCAAGTTCAACGAGCTCGGCATAACGGTGCGCCGCGATTTCGCGGGAGGCATCCCGGCGATCGAAGGCAAGACGAACAAGCTGATTCAAGTGTTTCTGAATCTGCTCGTGAACAGCATGGAGGCGATGCCTCGCGGCGGCGCGATCGATATCGGCATCACCCTCCCGGAGGGGGAAGTCTGCGTGGAGATCGCGGACGAAGGGGACGGCATTTCCGAAGAGCATCTGGAATGGCTGTTCAATCCGTTCTTCTCGACGAAGGAAAGCGGCAACGGGCTGGGGCTGTCCATCGCCCGCGACATTATGAAGGAGCACGGCGGTTCATTGGAAATGAACAGCGCGAAGCATAAGGGAACGGCGGTCCGCTGCCGATTCCCGCTTAACCGGAAGGAGGGGCTGGCATGACGGCGCCGGGAGTTCTGATCGTGGATGACGAAATCAAACTATGCAGGAATATCGCGCTTAAGCTGAGGCGGGAAGGCCATACGGTGCACGAAGCGTACGACGGCAAAGCCGCGATCCGCAAGCTGCGGCAGCATTCGATCCGCGTCATGATTTTGGATTTTATGCTGACGGATATGACGGGGTTGGACGTCTTGAAGAAGGCGGCGGAAATTTCGCCGAAGACGAAGGTATTTATGCTGACCGCGTACGGGAACGTCGAGAACGCCGTGCTGGCGATGAAGTGGGGCGCTTCCGACTACTTGAACAAGCCGTTCGATCTGAAGCAGCTCGCGGACATCGTCGGCGATGCGTTCCGGTCGCTAGACGAAGCTTCCGGCGAGGTGGTATTCCGCAGCCCGAAAATGCAGGCGGTACGGGACGTCTTGGACCGAATCACGCAGACGGACGCGCCCATCCTGCTGCTGGGAGAGAGCGGAGCGGGCAAGACGACGCTGGCCAAGTGGATTCATGGGCGCAGCGGAAGGAAGGAGCATCCGTTCCTTCACGTGAACTGCGGTTCGATGCCGGAAGGCATGCTGGAGCGGGAGCTGTTCGGAGCCTCGGGCAAGGCGGTCGCGGCCGACGGCGGCACGCTGTTTCTCGACGAGATCGGCAGCCTCACTCCGCTGAACCAGGCGCATCTCTACAGCCTGCTGAAGAACGGAAGCTTCATGACTTCCGATACGCTCGAGCGCTCGGAGGTGAACGTCCGGCTCGTCACGTCGACGGGGCGCCCGCTTAAGCAGCTCGTCAAGGAAGGAGCGTTCCGCGACGATCTGTACTACCTGCTTAACCTGGTCGAACTGGAGCTTCCTCCGCTTCGGGAGCGCAAGGAGGATATTCCGCTGCTCGTGGAGCAGAAGCTGGCCGAGCTGAACGCCAAATACGGCAAGCCGCTGGCCATCTCGGACGAGCTGATGGACGTTCTGTCCGGGATGCCCTGGCCGGGCAATATCAGCGAGCTAATGAACATGATCGAGCGGATGCATTTGTTGAAAATGAACGGGGTGCTCGAGGCCGAAGACTTGCCTTCGACGCTGCTCGGCTATTCCGCCGGCTCGGTCGAAGAGCTTCGGCTCGAAGGCAGGCTCTACGACGTCCTGGAGGAAGTGGAAGGCCGGATGATCGCGGGCGCGCTCGAGAAAACCGGGGGCAATCAAAGCCGCGCGGCCGAGCTGCTCGGAATTTCGCGCAACGCGCTTATCTACAAGATGAAGAGGATCGAGCGATGAAGAAGCTGATGGCGGCGCTGACGCTGCTGTTGCTCCTGTCCGCGTGCCGGGAGGAGAACGCGAGCCCGGCTGTTCCATCGAAGGACTCCGCAACGGCCGAAGAAATCACGATCGGCTCCAAGTCGCTGACGGAGCAGTACCTGCTCATGAAGATGAGCGCTTTGTTGCTCAAGGATCAAGGCTTCAACGTGAACGAAATGGTCTTCCTGGACAGTCCGGCGGTCCGCTCCGCCATGGAAGCCGGCGTGGCCGACTTGTACTGGGAGTATACGACGACGGCAAGAATTTATTACCATAAGCAATCCCCTCTTTACGAGCCGGAGGAGGCTTACCGCGAGGTGGCGAAAACCGATGCCGAGCGCGGTATCGTCTGGCTGTCCAAGAGCACGTTCAACAGCAGCTGGGCGCTGCTGATGCGCAAGGATATATCCGAGCAGCTGCACATCTACCGGATCAGCGATCTAGCGAAATATATCCGCAGCCGGAACACGAAGATGAAATTCGCGACGAACGGCGAATATTTGACGCGCGAGGACGGATTGGACCGGCTGAAGCGGATCTACGATTTCGAGCTGCCCGCCGAGCAGGTCGTGGCGATCGAATCCGACCTGCTCTCGCAGACGGTCAAGGACGGCCGGGCGGACGTCGCCGTCGGCATGGCCTCCGATCCGCGCATCAAGAAAAACGATCTCGTGCTGCTGGAGGACGACCGCAAAGTATTCCCGCCGTACGACGCGGCTCCCGTTATTCTGGAGGACACGCTGAATCGCCATCCGGAGATCGGCGAGGCGCTTAACCGCCTTGCTCCGTTCATTACGAACGAGAACATGCTCGAAATGATGTACCAGGTCGACATTTTGCAGAAGGACATTACGAAAACTTCGCGGGATTTTCTGGTGAAGCATAAGCTTTTGGAACCGTAGCTGCGGCCGATCGGAGAGCGTTCAATCGTTCCCGCATCGGCCTTGTTTTTGGGTCTTTTTACGGAACTCGCTGGGCGTTATTCCTGTCCCTCTCTTAAACGCCATGCTGAAATAATTCGCGTTCTCGTATCCGATCCGGCCGGCGATTTCCTGTACGGTCAAAGACGTGGTCAGCAGCAGCGTCTTGGCCTCTCCGATTCTTCTCTGGATCAAGTAATTGATCGGGGAGTTGCCGGTCTCCTCCTTGAAAACGTGGGATAAATAATGGGGGCTAAGGTAGAGTCGGCTCGCGATTTCGGATAAGGGCAGATCGCGCGTATAGTTCAGATCGATGAAGGCTTTGGCCCTCGCCCCGATCGTATGCGAAGAGCTGCCGACTCTCGAGGAACCGTGGCCGTCCGCGATTCGCAGAATCAGGATCAGAATGCAGTTAAGCATGTGCTGGCAGATCATTTCGTGCCCCCAAGTCTGGGATCGGAGCTCGTTCAGGAGCACGGAGAAGCATTGTTCGATTTGAGGACCGCAGCTCTCGGCCCGGATAACGGGCTCGGCTTGTTCGGAGAGCAGCCATCCCAGCTTGGCGCCGGCAATATTTAGCCCGCTTACGGCGCAGAAATAAGTGCGCAGCGGTCGCGCCGGGTCGGACTTCTCCTCGTGCAGCACGCCCGGATGATAGATGAGAAGATCCCCCTTGCGCGCACGGTACGGCCTGTCATTGATCCGAAAATCCCCTTCGCCGTCGCAGATGTAGATAATTTCGGTGAAGTGGTCGTGCTTATGGCTTTCGAAAGCCCAGTCCGGTTCGTCGCCGATTTGTCCGGCATACACGAGAAGCGGCCGCGCATCGTCGGCGAAGAGAGGATATTCCCGGTGCTCGAACGGAATTTGAAACATCTCGGAACCTCCAGGCTCGCATCGTTTATTTTGTACACAGTATACCTGTCGTTAAGCCAAATCGACAAGAAAGCTGAGATGAATCGCAAGATATGGAATTCCTCCAAGCGGCATGTCGGTGTAGATTGGACGAAGAGGGATTCATCCGTCTACACGACTTAAGGGAGGGAACGACAACGTGTCCGAACGCTCGATCATTCAAGAAACTTACGACCGGGGACAAGGGATTCTGCGTTTGAAGCCGGTGTTCGTGCCGCGGCGCTTCTCGCAAGCGGGCCGGAGATTGCGGCTTCACCCCGACGATTATTACGCGCTCGGAACCGAAC
>JAEZZE010000062.1 GCA_023418755.1 Bacillota bacterium
AACCGGGATAAGGGCAACGAGGAATTCGCGCTGTTTATGAGAAGGAAGCTGGATCATACGGAACGGGAGGATTCCCGCGATGAAGATTAGAAAGATGGCGTTAATGGCGATTAAGGGGGACGAAAGATGAAAGCGACGGCTTGGGCGATTCTGATCGTCTTCGGGCTGATGTTCGCGGCGGTTCTCCTCCCGGAACAGAAGGCCTATGCCTGCAGCTGCGCGAGCAGCGGTTCGTTGGAGAAGCTGGAGCGATTTGCGGCCGTTTTTACGGGCACCGTGATTAGCGCGGGAGGGACGAAGCGCTTTGCTCACGATACGTCAAGGAAATATACGTTTCAGGTCGATACGGCATGGAAAGGAGTGTCCGATCCGCGCGTCTCCGTATATAGCCGCAAGGGAGAGGAAGCCTCATGCGGCTATTCGTTTTCCCGGGGCAAGACCTACCTGGTTTTCGCCTATGAGGACGAGGGAGTTATGAAAACCGATTTTTGCGGCGGCAATCTCCTGATCGGCCAAGCCGCATCCGAGCTGGAGCAGCTTGGACCCGGCATGAAGATCGAAAGGACGGGAGGCCTAATTCCGTTCCCCGGCGGCGGGAAATCTGCATGGCTCGGTCCATCGGCGGGAGCCGCCGCTCTGCTCGTTCTCTTCGTGTTTTTGCGGTCGTGGAGACGTAAGAACCGAGGATGACGTTCGCGAGCCCGTCCGAGGCGGATCTACCTTTATCTGTGGTAAAATAACGGGTAAGGTTAAAAAAAAGGATCGCCGCGAGTCGACTAACCGACAGGCGATAACTCGCAGACTGAGAGAGGGGATAGGGCGATGAGCGAGACTAACCAAGTTCATCCGTTTCCGGCCGGCATGGCGGAACCGGCACTTCGGGCGCTGGCGGCTGCAGGAATAACGACATTGGAGGGAGTCGCCGAACGCAGCGAGGCCGAATTGCTCAAGCTGCACGGTTTCGGTCCGAAATCGATCCGCGTGCTGCGTCCGGCGCTCGAGGAGATCGGACTATCGTTTGCGAAAAGCACGAAACGGAATGAAAAACCAGATGATTAGAAAACAGTACGCCACTTCCAGACTGAGCCTGCGAACCCTCGAGGAGAAAGACGCGCCGCAGGTTCTGGATTACGTGCTGCGGAACGACCGGTTCCTTCAACCTTGGGAACCGACCAGAACGCCTGATTTCTTCACCCTTGAGCGGCAGCGGGAGCTTCTGCGCTTCGACCAGTCTAGCATGGCGCTCGATCAGCTGTTCAAAGTCTGGTTGTGCAAGAAAGACGAGCCGGACCGGATTATCGGGTCGATTTCCTTGAGCAACATGGTCAGGGGCGCCTTCCAATCCTGTCACTTGGGGTATCGGTTGGACGGGGAAGAGATTAACCGGGGCTACATGTCGGAGGCGCTCCAAGTCGTCGTGTCGATTGCTTTCGGGGAGCTGCGACTCCATCGCATCGAAGCGAACATTATGCCGCGGAACGCGGCGTCCTTGCGGCTGGTCGAGAAGATCGGCTTCCAACCCGAAGGCTTGGCGCGTAAATATTTGAAAATCAACGGCAAGTGGGAGGACCACGTGCATATGACTTTGATTAACGAGGAGATGTAGGGAAACCTTGACTCGAATCCCAAAAAGCTTAGCGAGCAAATTGATCAGCGCCTTTGCGACGTCCGCTCTATTCTCCATCTATATCGATGCCGTGTTTCCGGATTCGGGAGGGCACTACGGCTCGCTGCTCATACCGGCTTTTTTTATCGCGTACGCTTTCGTCAGCTTCTTCGTTTTTCCGGTCTCCCTGCTCGTCGATAAACTAACGAAGTCCGTTCGCCATTCCGCGGTTGCGGCGATCGTCGGCGTTCTGTTGAGCGGAACGGCGCTTGCTCTCGCGATCGGGACGGCGCTTCTGCTCGGGGCGAGGGCCGGCGTTACTCTGGCGCTTTACGGGATGGTCTTGATGTACGGTTATTTGGCAATCGACGTCTGGGTTTCCCGGGTCGAAAACAAATACAGGAAGAACAACCTGGCATAAAGGGAAAACCGTCTTTCCCGGAAGCCGGGCAAACGCGAGCAGCGAATAGGGCGAGATAACGGCGAAGCGGGGTGTAACAAAGATGGAACGCTGGGAGTACAAAACGATCAAATACAAGACGGGCGGCTTTTTGGGGGGCAAGCTGGACACGGAAGAGTTCGAGGCCCGGCTTAACGAGCACGGCAGCCAAGGATGGGAACTCGTCTCCTGCTTCGACACGAGCATGGGACAGGGAACGTCCCGCGACGTTGTCGTCGTGTTCAAGCGGCGCAAATAAAGTACGTTATTCCATGGAGGAGATGAAAGATGCTGGCTATCCTCATTTGGTTGATCGGCATGTTTATTTTCTTTTTTATCCTGTACAACGTGATCCAGCATGCGCTTAATACATCGGATGCGGCCAGAGATTTGGCCGAGATCAAACAGCTTTTGAGAGAGCGGGCCGCAGGCCGTTCCAACGCCCCCGCGCCGCCTGCCCCCGGGGCTGTCCCGGCTTCTTCGCCGCCCGCGCCAGGGGACATCCCGGAGCTCCGGGACGTATACGTCCGTTGTCCGGCCTGCGGCCATGCCGTTCAATCGCAGGCAGCGGTGTGCCCGGATTGCGGGCTGAGCTTGAAATAAAGGGAAGAATGGAGGCCGACGCGAATGCGCATTGAACGGATTAAGCTGAACGCGATCGAGTTGGAACCCCTGCGTCTTTTCTACCGCGATACATTGGAACTGCCCGTGAGCGACGACGGGGAAAGCTCGTTTACGGTGTCGGCCGGAGCGTCCCGGTTAACCTTCGAGCGCGCGCGCACGGATTCCGGAGAAGCTCCGTATTATCATTTCGCTTTTAACGTCAGCGCGAACAAAATCGCGGAGTCGATAGACTGGCTAAGCGGGAAGAGCGTTCCGATCAGCCCCGTGAACGGAAGGACGATCGTACGCTCCGAATCGTGGGATTCCGATTCCGTTTATTTTTTCGATCCGGCGGGCAATATTCTGGAATTCATCGCGAGGCACCGTCTGCCGAACCGTTCGGATAAGCCGGGCTTTTCGTACGAAGATATCGTCAATATTAGCGAGATCGGCTGCGCGGCCGACGACGTGAACGAACTGTCCCGGGTGCTCCGGGAGCGGCTGGGCGAGCCGGTCTATTTGGACGGGGACGACCTGTTTACTCCGCTCGGCGACGAGGAAGGTCTGATCATTCTTTCTTCGCTCCGGCGCAATTGGCTCGGATCGAATAAGCCGGTGCGGATTTTTCCGTTGGAAATGACCGTCCGCACGGGAGCATCGGGCGAATGGCCGATCTTGCATTACCCGTACTCGGTTCGTACCTGTTGATGCCGAACCGATACGGGTCATGGGGGGACAGGAGGTAAAGTTGAAGTGAAGCTGGACTTCAGGAAAAGAACGGGCGAAGATGATATTCCCTACGATCTGCTTCTGCTCGCCGACCCCTCCCGGGAGATGGTCGACGATTACATCGGCAGGGGAGACTGTTATTTGGCTTATGCGGACGGCGAACTGGTCGGAGAGTTCGTCCTCGTCGCGACGCATCCGCGAACGCTCGAAATCGTCAACGTCGCCGTGCGCGAATCCCGTCAAGGCCAGGGCATCGGCAAGGCGCTCGTGCGGAAGGCGATCGAGATCGCCAGGGCGGCGGGCGCCGCGGCGCTGGAGATCGGCACGGCCAATTCGAGCCTCGGTCAGCTCGGATTGTACCAGAGGTGCGGCTTCCGGATCGTCGGCGTGGACGCCGATTTTTTCGTTCGGCATTACCGGGAGCCGATCTACGAGAACGGACTTCGGGCGACGGATAGGGTAAGATTGAGATTAGAACTGCAATAGATCATTTCGGAACGGAAGTGGCTGGACATGCTAGTGGAAGTCAAAAACAGATTGGACGATCCGTCCATACGGGAGATCGTGGAGATTAGCGTTTATCCCGATCCCGACAAGCTGGACAGGACGATCGACGCCTACAGATCGGACGACGAGCTAGAAATGTACGGGTACGAGGCCGAAGGGGAATGCATCGGCATTATCGGCTTGCGCATGAACGGGGACGGAGAATTGAAAATCGAGCATCTCGCGGTGTCTCCGAATTACCGGGGGCTCGGTTACGGACGCGGACTGATTCTGGAAGCAATCGACAAGAAAAGCCCATCCGTCCTCACCGCCGAGACCGACGAGGATGCCGTGGACTTTTACCGCAATATCGGCTTCGAGATCGAAAGCCTGGGAGAAAAGTATCCGGGCACGGAACGGTTCAAGTGCGTCTACGTCGTGGAGCCGGATAAAGGCGTTTTCTCGAACGAAAGTTAGCCCTCTTTATTTTTATTGATTTCTATATTATAATGATTACAAATAAGAAATGCGCATCTCCCACTAAACGAATAAAGAATAGCGAAGTTGTCTCGCTTATCATGCTGCTCCCTTGCGGAGCAGCATGAGTCGTTTTAAGGGGTGTAATAATGGGAGTCATTCTCAATAGAGAGGGAGAGATTACGATGAGCCAAGCTTTGCATTCGATGAACGAACCTACCGGACGCGAAAAGCTAGAGGAGGGAAGGGCGGCGGGAACAGGTACGGTTTCCGGCTTATTGAGCCGATACGGGGAAGGAATGGCGGCGCTGGCGAGCGGGCTGATTCTCGCGATCGCTTATTTACTGGAGCAGACGTCCCATCCCTGGGCGGTCGCTTTCTACATTGCGGCCTTCGCGGTCGGCGGATTCGTCAAGGCTAAGGAGGGTATCCTTACGCTCGTGCGGGAGCGCGATCTTGACGTCAACCTGCTGATGATCGTCGCGGCTATCGGCGCCGCTAGCATCGGCTATTGGACGGAAGGGGCCGTTCTGATCTTTATCTTCTCGCTGAGCGGCGCGCTGGAAACCTATACGATGGACCGCAGCAGCAAGGATATCTCGTCTTTGATGGACCAGAAGCCCGAGACGGGCACTCTGATTCGCGATGGCGCCGAGCTCGTCGTTCCGATCGAGGAGCTGAAGGCCGGGGATCTCGTTCTTGTAAAGCCGGGCGAACGGATTCCGTCCGACGGGGTCGTAGCCGAAGGCGCATCGGACGTGAATCAGGCGTCCATCACGGGAGAATCGATCCCGGTCGACAAGACCGTCGGCGATGCCGTGTACGCGGGGACGCTCAACGGCGAAGGCGCGCTGTACGTAGAAGTGAGCCAGGCGAGCGAATCGACGCTGTTCGCGAAAATCATCCGTCTCGTGCAGGAGGCGCAGAGCGAGAAACCGGCCTCGCAGCGGTTCATGGAACGGTTCGAGCGCATCTACGCGCGGGCGATTCTGCTCGCGTCCGCGCTGCTCGTCGCGGTCCCGCCATTGGCGTTGGGGATCGCGTGGGAGCAGGCCTTCTACAAAGCGATGGTGTTCCTGGTCGTGGCGTCGCCGTGCGCGCTGGTCGCTTCGATCATGCCCGCGATGCTGTCCGCCATCTCGAGCGGAGCAAGGAAGGGCGTGCTGTTCAAAGGGGGAGCGCATCTCGAAAATCTCGCGAACGTACAGGTCGTCGCCTTCGACAAAACCGGTACGTTAACGCAAGGCAAGCCCGTCGTGACCGATATCGTCGCTTTCCAGCATTACGGAGAGGACGAAGCGCTCTTCGTCGCCGCTTCTCTCGAAAGCCTGTCCGGTCACCCGCTCGCCAAGGCCATCGTTCTTGCCGCCCGAGAGCGGGGCATAACCCCGGAACGGCCTTCCGAATTCGGCGCGCTGACAGGCCTCGGCATCCAGGCGAAGCTTGGCGGCGAGCAGTGGACGATCGGCAAAGCGTCGATGCTCGGGGAGAACGAGAGGCAGGGAACGATCGCGGAGACGATCGACCGGCTTGAGGGCGAAGGCAAGACGGTCTCCGTGCTGATGAACGAACAAGGCGCGGCGGCCGTATTCGCCCTTCGCGACCGGATTCGGCCGGAGGCCGCGCGGGCGATTGCCAGGTTGAAGAAGCTGGGTGTTCAGACCGCCATGCTGACCGGCGATCAGGAGAAAACCGCGAAAGCGATCGCCATGGAGCTGGGAATCGATCGGGTTTACGCCGACCTGCTGCCCGAGGACAAAGTCGCGCGGATCAGAGAATTGAAAGCCGCTTACGGCGCGGTCGCCATGGTCGGGGACGGCGTTAACGACGCCCCCGCGCTGGCGACGGCCGGCGTGGGCATCGCGATGGGCGCGGCCGGCAGCGACGCGGCGTTGGAGACGGCGGACGTCGTGCTGATGAACGACGACGTCGGCCGGATCGCGGATGCGATCGTTCTCGGCAAGCGGGCGAAAACGATCATTAAGCAAAACATGGCGTTCGCGCTCGGCGTAATCGTGCTGCTGATCGCCGCCAACTTTATTCAAGGGATCGCGCTGCCTTTAGGCGTCGTTGGGCACGAGGGAAGCACGATTCTGGTCATTCTCAACGGATTAAGGCTGCTCGGCTATCGGGCAGGCGAATGATCGGCTCAAGGGCATGGGAAACGGGCGAACGCCGAACGTGCGAAACGCGGAACCCCATGCCCTTGATTTTGCCTCCGAATAGGCTATAATGATGATAATGATTCTCGTTATTGAGACGCGGAGGAGATTCGAGGATGAACCTGCTGTTTCCGATCATGACCGTTCTGCTGATCGCGCTTGGCGCTCTCTGCCTGTTCGCCGCGATGGCTAACGCGGACCTGGCGCGCTTGGGTCGGAGGACGGGCTTGTCCGACGGACACCCTTCGGGGGAGTTGGCGGCTTCGAGCCTCGCTTGGAAGACAAGAGAATAATGATCGCCATCCAGCTTGCCGTCGGTATCCCGACGGTTTTTTGACGTGTCGGATAATGGATATCCGATTACGTTACTCCGACGGAAGAAGAATTCGAGACGGACCGAAGGCTTATGGAACAGTTTTCCTGCATACATTTATACGACAGGAACTATCAATCCTGCTCTCGGGGAGAGAATCGGAAGCCGCTCGTCGCGGGCATTGATGACATCCCTCGAACTGCTGATCCTGAACGAGGCGACGAACGGACAAGATTTCCTGTCGCGGGAAAACCTGCTTGCGAGCATCGACGAGCGGGCCCGATGCGCCGATGGTGTTCGTTACGCACCCTATCGAGGAGGTGCTGCCCGTATTCAGCCGATCCCTGTTGATCCGGCGGGGGCGAATATTTGAACAGGGGGCGACACGCGAAGTGTTGACCGCCGAGAAGCTGTCGGCTTTCTTCGAGACCGGGGCCGGATCGAGTGGCGGAACGATCGCGCAAGGCTTTCCGTTCCGTAATCCAAAAACGCGACTAAAGTAACTAGCGCACGGAGTGCGAATTCGTTTACATTTAATGTAGATTAATCCAACGGGAGGAGTTTGATCGATGATTCCTACGGAATCGGACATTCAGCAGAACAAAGGCATGGCCATCGTCGCTTATATTTTGTTTTTCGTTCCATTGCTAGCGGCGAAGGAATCGCCTTACGCGCAATACCATGCCAGACAGGGATTTAACCTGTTCTTGCTCGCGTTGGCCACGAACGTGGTATTGGGAATTATCCCGATTATCGGGTGGCTGCTGCTTCCGCTGGCTAACCTGTGCATTCTCGGCCTCGTCATTATCGGCATTCTTGCCGCCGCGAACGGCCAAGTGAAGCCGCTTCCTCTCATCGGGAAATACGAGATTTTGAAATAACCGGATCAAGCGCTCAGCCCCCGGCCCTCAGCGGCGTTCGGGGGCTGTCTTATTAAAGCGGACAGGAGGCGTATGGTTGAATGATTAGGACGAGTTGCCGGATGGGGGGAGCGCAATGAAGGAGACGAACCGATTATCGGAACGAACGGAAGAGACGGAACGCTCGGAGATCGATTATATGCTGGATCGCATGGAGGCGATTCGGGAACGGCCGGGCAATCCGGAAGGCGTCGAGATCGCGCGCATCGGTGGAGCGATATGCTTTTACAGCAAGACGATGCCGTGGGCGACCTTCAACACGGTCAAAGGTTTAAGAAGCGGCGATGCGGACGCGCTCGCGGATATCGTCGATTTCTATCGAACGCGCGGACGCAAGCCGCAGTTCGAGCTCGTACCGGGACTGGCCGATCAGAATCTGATGAAGCGTCTGGACGAGCTCGGTTTCTATCAGTCCGGCTTCCATACTTCGATGGCGATAACCGCCGGGAATTCGGATGCGGTTCCTTACGGGCCGGCTGCGGACAAGCTGGAGGTGCGCCCGCTGCGAGAGGATGAATTCGAGCTGTACGCGACCGTTCATTGCCGCGGCACCGGTTTGCCGGACAGCGGCATCGCCCCCGTGGCGGCGAACAACCGGGTGTTGCACGGCAGACCGGGCTGGCGGTTCTATGTTGCGCTATGGGAAGGCCGTCCGGCCGGAGTCGGCGTATCCTACGCGGGCAAGGGAGCGGCTTCTCTCACGTTCGCGGCCACGCTGCCGGAATGGCGAGGGCGCGGTATACAGTCGGCGCTGTTGAGAAGAAGAATAGAAGACGCGTTCGCGGAAGGGTGCGGACTCGTCGTCGGACAATGCGCGTTCCGATCCCAGAGCCATAGGAATATGGAGCGGGCAGGAATGCGTATCGGTTACGTCAGAGCTTCGTGGAACGAACGTTAGGCCGCAAAGGCAAGTTGCTTCGGCCGCTCCTCGAAGGCGAATCAAGACGGGGGGTCTTCCGGGGTTTCGCGGGAGCGTAAGGCTGCCGCGGCCTCGGCTTTTTTACGTGCGCGGAAGCGGCGGACCTTCATCAGATTGCCGCACAGCTTGTCGTCGCAATAACGCTTCGATCGATTGCGCGTGTCGTCGTAATACACCCAGAGGCAGCTGGGGTTGTCGCAGAAGCGGATGCGGGACGGCTCTCCTTCGGCGAGCATTGCGGCGAAGGAAGCGGCAATCTCCGCTTCGGCGGCCGTCCACCCGTTACCGGCCGGAACGAACTCCAGCTTAAAGCTTTTGTCTTCGCCTATCGCGGAGAGTCTGCGCAAGACTTGTCCGTTCGCCATTCGCGCGTTCAAACGCTCGAAGTCCTCCTCCTCGGGCAACCGGCCGTCCACGAACGCCTTGGCCATTCGGTTCAGCAGCACGCGAAGCTGTTTCAGCGACTCGAGCCGTTCCTTGTCTGGCATTCCGCCCACGTCAATCGGAAGCTTGTCCGACCAACCGCGAACCCATGCCGGGTCTTCCAGACGGTCGTCCGCCCGACCGTCCCCTCGCCAATCCCGGTGCAAGCTGTTCATAAAATCGTCCCAGAGCATGCCAAGCGTCCTCCGACTTCGAAATTTGTTTTTATTGTAACAGGTGTTTAATGGTTTTGCTAGTTACTTGACGCGAGGAGACGTACATGTTAATGTTCAAATGTAACCCTTAAAATTTCGTTTGGTGGTTACATAGTGAGGAGGAGATGGCATGAACGGCAAAGATTTGCTTTTGCAGGCCTGGGACAGCGCTTACGGCAAGGAAGAGTGGTATCCTCCGTTACCGGACGCGTTGGACGGAGTCACCGCGGAGCAAGCCGCATGGAAGCCGGAGGGCAGCGCGGTCAATTCCATCTGGGAGACGTCGCGGCATTTGCTTTTCTACAAGGAAAGGTTTTTGAGACGCTTGACGGGAGAGGAGCAGGAATACCCGGAAGGCGTCACCAACGACGACACGTTCGCGATCGGCGATGCAACGGAGGAAGGCTGGCGAAATACGATAACCGATCTGAGGAAGGTTCATTTCGACATTCGGGATCGCCTTGCGGCGCTTGCGGATGATCGGCTGAACGACAAGCTGCCCAGCACGCCGATCGGCAAGTGGGCGCTTAATCTGTCGGCCCATGACGGTTATCATGTCGGACAGATTATTTTATTGCGCAAGCTGCAAGGCTCCTGGCCGGCTCGCCGATCTTTCGAGTGAGTCTGGTACAACCCGAACGCAATTTTCTTTCGCGGCGACGAGTCCATCCAGACTAAATTCCGAACCTCCGCAATAACCTGACGTATAGGCACAATTTGGGATGAGAAAATTTTAATTTTTCCGACGCGGACATGTAACTTTCCGTTTGCCCGATCCGTCTAATGGGTAATAGGAAAGCGAAGGCTGCTGTCACGGGCCTCTGGAGGAGAGAATGCGGGAATGGTCAACAAAGTGCTCATCAGCTTAGTCGCCGTGTTGTTCGGGTACATGTCGTTCGGGTCCATTCAAGCGAATATTAACGAATACGAACCGGTACCAAAAAACGAGAACTCGCGTGTCGCTTACGTGGGCTCAATCTATCAGGAAGACGGCAATTCCTATGCGGACGCGGATTTCATAGATTGGTACGAAGGGGAAGAGGCCAATCGGATTTTCCGCGAGAGAGAAGCGGACTCCGGCATGGACGAGGCACCGGACGGCTATTACATCGTGAACGACGATACGACCTCGGTGAAGCTGAAGCTTGCTCCGGACGCGCAGGTCGTCATGCAGATTTACGACCGGACGGGCGATATCGCCGAAGCGGACACCGTATGGAACGAACGGATTTCTCTCGATAAGTTCCTCGCGCTGCTGGAGGACGACTCGGTCATGAACTTGCGAGACTATCCGTATCATCTGTTAATAGAGAACGGAGTCATCGTCAAAATTACGCAGCAGTTTATTCCTTAAGGGCTATGCGCTCGTCAGTCACTTTTCGCTGATCGTAAAGCAGGGATCGCCTCAAGCCGGCTTTGTCGGCCCGGAGGACGATTCCTTTTTTATGTTGCCCCGAAACGCGCCGAAACCGCGACGCAGCTCGAAAAAACCGTATATCGGGCGCATCCATGAGAGACAGGTTCGTTACGGCATAGTCGATGCGCAGCGTGTCGTCCGCCACGAACGAGACGGTCTTGTCCAGCGTATAAGGGAAGCGGCGCCCCTCCATTGCGAGAGTTTCTTCCCAATTATAGGGGATGCGACGTTAGCCCATGGGTCGCTCTCGGTTTTTTCTGCCAACGATTTTCCTCATGGACTGCAACTCCCGGGGCATTCTCTCGTCTAATGATTGTAACGCTTTGTGGCGGAACGAGAGAATAAGAGATTCGGAGGCTTTGCAGCAATGAGCATGTGGAGGAATCGAGGAACGAAGCTGCTGTGCGCCGCGCTAAGCATCGCGCTGCTCGCGCCGCTTTTCAGTCAGTCGGCCGCCCGCGCGGCTTCGCCGCAACAGATCGGCATCTATCTCGACGGGAAAAAGATCGTGACGGACGTACCTCCGTTCATCATTCCGAAGGCGAACGTGACAATGGTGCCGCTGAGCGTGATCAGCAAAAGCCTGGGAGCGAACGTCGGCTGGTCGCAAGAGACGAAGACGGCGACGATTCGCCACGAAGGCCAAGCGCTCGAGATGACGATGGGACAGAAGTTCGCGCTCGTCAACGGACAGCGCACGGAGCTGGAGACGACCGTCCAGGTCGTGAACGGACGCGTCATGGTGCCGCTTCGTTTCGTCGGCACGCAATTGCAGCTACTCGTCACTTGGCAGCAGGCTTCGCGCACGATTTTGCTTCAGTCTCGCGACGGGTCGTCCGATCGCGAAACGCTGAGGGGCGCTTGGGTATCGACCGTGTACAATTTGGATTGGCCGTCGGATAAATCCTACGGACAGCCGGAGAAGCAGCAACAGGAATACATACAGCTGCTGGACGATTTGCAGGGAATGGGGCTGAACGCCGCGTTCGTGCAGGTACGTCCGTCGTCCGACAGCTTATATCCGTCCGCGCTTGTACCGTGGTCCCGTTATTTGTCGGGCAAGCAGGGGAACGATCCGGGCTACGATCCGCTGGCATTTATGATCGAAGAGACGCACAAGCGGGGAATGGAGTTCCATGCCTGGTTTAATCCGTTCCGCGCGACGGTCGACGGGAAGACGGACGGCCTGGCCGCGAATCATGTCGCGGTCGCCCATCCCGACTGGATCGTCCTGTCCGGCGGCAAGCATTACATCAATCCGGGAATTCCCGAGGCGCGGCAGCACATTATCGACGCGATAATGGAAGTCGTCCAGGGTTACGACATCGACGGCGTTCATTTGGACGACTACTTCTACCCGTCGGGCGGTACGTTCCCGGACGACGCGGCTTATGCCGCATACAATCCGGGCAAGCTAAGCGGCAAAGCCGATTGGCGTCGCGACAACATTAACCGCTTCGTCAAGGAACTGGGCGAGTCGATCCATCGGGCCAAGCCTCAACTGGCGTTCGGCATCAGTCCGTTCGGCGTCTGGCGGAACATCGCCGACGATCCGACCGGTTCGGATACGCGGGCCGGGGTCACGACGTACGACAGCATGTACGCCGACGTTCGTACCTGGATCCGCGAAGGGTGGATCGACTACGTCGCTCCGCAAATTTATTGGAGCCTGTCGTTCGAGGTTGCGCGATACGACAAACTGGTCGACTGGTGGGCGAACGAAGTTCGGGGGACGAACGTAGAGCTGCTGATCGGACACGCGCCCTACAAGCTCGGCACGAAGGAAGCCGGTTGGAGCAGCGCCCAAGAGATCATCGACCAGTTGAGCTACAATAAGAGCGTAATCGAGGTGGAAGGCGACATCTTCTTCAGCGCCAAGGATTTGCGGAGAAATCCGCTCGGTCTGATCCCGCTTCTTAAGCAGTATTTTCAGCAATAGGCCTTCGAAGAGGCTGTCCCATAAGCCATCCAAGCTGCTTTGTTCCGTTGCACCTGGGCCCGGTGTAGGCCAATAAGCCCGCACGGGAGACTGTCGATTAACTAAACAGTATGAAGATAAAGATATCACCCAAAATAATGAGATAATCCCCCGTTTTCTCTATTATTCTCCAGAATTCTCGTCAAATCTGGTATAATTGAGTTATCTCAAT
>JAEZZE010000100.1 GCA_023418755.1 Bacillota bacterium
GGCTACGGCAGGCTGGGGGATGCCCTGACCGGGGGAGAAAGCGAGAGCTGCTGCGCCCACAATACGGAACGCATTCTGGAGCGTTTGCTGGAGTGGGACGCGGAGCCCGATTACTTGGAGCATCTGGAATCCCTCAAGTACAATGCCGTTCTCAATAGCGCCAGCGCCCGGACGGGGCTTTCCCAGTACCACCAGCCGATGGGAAGGCAAGCGCTCAAAAAATTCAGCGAACCGTACGATTCGTTCTGGTGCTGCACCGCGTCGGGAATCGAGGCGATGAGCGAGCTGCAAAAAAACATCTGGTTCAAGGATGGGGACGCCGTTCTGCTCAACGCTTTTATCTCTTCGGCCGCCGCATGGGAGGAGAAGGGGATCCGCATCGTTCTGCAGACGGATTTCCCGGATGGCCTTGCTGCAAAGCTGCGGATCGAGGCCGACGAGCCGACGCGGTTTCGACTCTTATTCCGGGAAAGCGCCGTTAAGGCGGTTAAGGTCAATTCCGAAAGGATCGAACTTCGGGGAGTAAACGGGTTCGTATCGGTGGATCGCTTATTTCGCGGCGGGGATCGGATCGACATTGAAATCAAGGCGTCTTTGCGGCTGGTGCCGCTACCGGGCGCCGACGACGCCAGGGCCGCCCTCATGTACGGCAACTTGCTTCTCGCCAGGATCGGAGACGACAGGCCGTTGAAAGGAATAACGGCCCGTAATTTTCAGGAGAAGCTCATGAGAAGGATTCAAGACGGGCGTCTGGAATTCTTCGCAGAGGACGAGGAGGCCCAGGCCCGATTCATCCCGTTATTCAGAGTCGAAGGAGAGTCGTATTCCGTGTATAGGGATTGGTCCGGCCATGCGGCTCCTAGCCGCCGTTTTTCCTTCGCCGCGGACGGAAGCGCGGCTTACGGGGAAGTCGATCCATAGCGCGATCCGCTTCGTCTGGAAACAGGCGTCTCTACCGAATTTCTTCCGTTCGTGGTACGTTAACGGTATTCGGATTCCGCGTCGGAGGGGAAGCGCTGTCATGAGCATTATGCGAAAGATCGTACTCGGCTACGTCATTCTGATTTTTATTCCCGTTCTCGCTTTCGGTTATCACTACTACACGCAAATTTACGGCAACCTGACCCGGCAATTCGTGGAGAGCAGGCAGAAGATTCTGGAGCAGGCGTACGCCAACGTGAAGACGGATTTCGCCCGAATCCAGTCGGTTCATCGGGTGCTGCAGTATAATCCTTACCTGACGGATTATTTAGACGGCGTATATCAGTCCGATGCGGACAGCGTCTATGCTCTGATCCGATACATTTTGCCATTGTATACGCAATCGATGTTCTCTAACCCGGAGATCGAATCCATCGTCATTTATAAGATGAAGGACCCGGTATTGCCGATCACGAATCAGTTTCGCGACCGTTCCGCGCTGGATCCGGGGATCAAGGAGATCGTTTCGTCCCTGAAGGCGGGGCATGGAATGTGGCTGCGCGCCGATCCGGAGGTGTCGGACCCGGATCTGATCTATTACCAGTACATTTACAACACGCAAATTACGGAGCGGATCGGGCTGCTTGAGATCCGGGTGCGCAACGGGCTGATTCGCAATTTTTACGAAGCCGCGGGCGTGGAAGCGAACTGGAGAGGTTTTCTGATGTCCGGGGAAGGCAAGCTGTTGACGAACGAACCATCGGGACTCGACGTCAAGACGCTAAGACTCCTGCAATCCGAAGAGCGCGCCTTCTTTATCAATCGAAAAACGATCGTCAACCAACTAAAGCTGGATCCCCTGGACGTTCGCGTCGTCGTGACCGGACAGGTGGGCGACGTCTTCCGTTCCGTCAAGCAGAAGGAAGTCGTTCTCGTCACGATGATCGTTCTGTTGCTGCTTGCTTTATCCATTGCCTATTACGTGCTGGCTTCCACGATTACGAAGCGAATTCTCAGACTGGCCCGGCACATGCGCACGCTGAACGACGATAACCTGAGACAGCATAGCATCAAGCGCGGCAGATTCGAAAAGGATGAAATCGGATTCCTAACCTCTACCTACAATGCCATGGTCCGGCGAATGGACGAATTGATCAACAATGTCCATCGAGCAGAACTGCGCAACAAGGAAGCGGCCTATCAGGTGCTGCAGGCGCAGATCAAGCCTCATTTTCTGTATAACACGCTCGAAACGATCCGAATGGTCGCCGAAGCCAACGACGATAAGGAGGTCGCCGATATTTCCTTCTGGTTCGGGAAGCTGATGCGTTACAGTCTGTCTTCCGAACAGGACGAGACGGTTCTCGCGAACGAGATCGAGATGGTCACCTTTTATCTGAATATCCATAAAATGCGCCTGCAGAGCCGATTGACCTACGAGATCGACGTTGCCGTCGACGCCCGGCGCCTGGCCTGCCCGCGTTTCCTGCTGCAGCCGCTTATTGAAAACGGTGTCGTGCATGGCGCTTCCGCCGTTCTGCGCCCTGTTCATATTCGCTTGCAGGCGACGGAGACGGAGCGGGAGGTCGCGATCGATATTTCCGACAACGGCAACGGGATTCCGCCGGAGAAGCTTCTCGAGCTGCAGGAGAGGCTGTCCAGGCAAGACGAGCCCAGGAAAGCGGAGGAGCCGGTCGGCGTAGGCTTGACGAACGTCAACGAAAGAATCAAAGCTTTCTTCGGAGGAGAATCCCGGCTGGAAGTCTTCAGCGAGCCGGGCAAAGGGACCTGCTTGCGAATCACCATCGCGAAAAGAAAGGGGACGGACGATGAAGATCTTGATCGTGGATGACGAACCCTTGATTCTGAACGGATTGGTTAAAATCGTCCGGGAAGTCGCGCCGGCCGGCACCGAAATACGCGATGCGCTGAACGCCCTCGAGGCGCTGGAGACGATGAAGAGCTACATGCCGGACGTGACGGTTACGGATATCAACATGCCGGAGAAAAACGGCTTCGCATTGATCGAGGAGGCCAGGCTGGAGGGGGTGTGCGATCGTTTTATTATCCTTACCGGCTACGACGAGTTCGAATACGTCCGTCAGGCGCTTCGGTCGGGCGTGGTAGATTATTTGCTGAAGCCCCTGGACAAAGTGGAGATCGCCGCGTTGCTGAAACGGGTCAGGGAGGAGCTTCCGGTCGCTTCGGATTCGGAGTACAGCCGTCATGCCGAACGGATTCTGGCTTATATGCAGTCGAATTACATGAACGATCTGTCTCTGGATCATCTCGCGGACCGGATGAATCTGCATCCGAATTATATCAGCAGCCTGTTCAAGAAAGAGACGGGAGACACCTTCGTCAATTACTTGAACTCGCTTCGGATCCGCGAGGCGCAGAAGCTGCTGAAGGCTCAGCCTCGGCTAACGGTCGGCGAAATCGGCCGTCAGGTCGGCTTCGACACCAAGCACTACTTTACGAAAGTGTTCAAAAAATACGCGGGCACTACCCCGGGCGCCTTCCGGGTTGACGACCTTGACGATCTGGAGGAGGGAAACGAACAGTGAGCGATGAGAACCTAGCGGCCATGCCTCCCAGCTATCTGCAGCCCGTCAAGCAGGAGCTCAGGGGCACGGTTCATGAAATCTTCTATCCGGTAAGGAACTATATCGACCATGCTCGCAGGCTCGTGACGGACCGTGCGCTGGAAGCGGAAGCGGGAAGGGAGCGCGTTGCCGGAGAGGCGATCATGAAGCCTTGCAGCCTCTACCTGCCTCCGGGCTACGAAGTCGCGAATCCGGACGTCCGGTACCGCACGCTGTATCTGCTCCACGGAGTGGGCGGAGACCATGTTGAATGGCTGCGGGGCGGAGGCAAGGCGGACGGCCGTTATCCGTTGTGCAATCTGCTGGACAACCTGATCGCGGGCGGCGACATCGAGCCGTTGATCGCGGTTATGCCGAACGGCAGGAGCGCCCGGGATTGGGCGGATCGCTCGTTTAATCCACGCGGTATTAACCTGCTGGGATTCTACTACTTCGATTATGAGCTCAGATACGACTTGATCCCTTTTATCGAAGGGAACTATCGGACCCGTGCCGACATCGGAGACGCAACGCCGGAGGGAATTCGCCGCGGCCGAACGAACAGGGCCGTTGCAGGCCTGTCCATGGGGGGCATGCAGGTGCTGAATCTGGGGCTGGGTGGCTTCCGGTGCGATTCGGCCGAGCGCCTCGGAGTCGACAGCCCTTGGAACAACGGATTGGCGGAGACGGTGCAGGCACCGGGAATGACGGACCTGTTCGCGTATGCCGGAGCCTTCTCCAATGCCCCGACCTCGAGCCCCGGACACGTTCTCGGTGCCCGTGCGGCAGCCGGCGGCCATAGGCTTCATCTGCTGTATATGAACTGCGGCGATGCGGACGAAGTGGCCATTCGGAGTTATCGGGCTTCGCTGGATGGATTGGCGGAGTCGGCCAAGGAGGCGCTGGGCGAGCTCGTTCGAGTCGAAATCAAGGGCGGGCTTCACGATTTTGAGGTCTGGTACGAAGGGCTTTACCATTTTATTCGGCTGGTCGGACGGATGGAAGAACCGTCGCAGCGGTTAGGAGAGTAAGCGATGATGTTATCGGAGCAAAACCGCGGTTACGAAGACAGGCTGATCTACCGTTCCCCTGCCAGGCAGTGGGATGAAGCGCTGCCTATCGGCAACGGCCGCCTGGGGGCGATGATCTTCGGCGAGCCCTGCGCGGAACGGATGCAGTTGAACGAGGATTCCTTATGGCACGGGGGGCCCAGAGATCGGCATAATCCGGATGCCTTGGCGAACTTGCCGGAAATCCGCAGGCTCGTGCTCGCAGGCAAGCTGCGGGAGGCCGAGCGCCTTGCGGCGATGGCTCTGACCGCCATTCCGGAAACCCAGCGCCATTACGTCCCGCTGGGAGATCTGTACCTGAACTTCGAGCATGCGGCGGACATTGCGGATTACGAGCGGCAGCTGGATCTGTCCGAGGCCGTCGTTCGAATATCGTATACGGCGGGAGGGACGAGATACAGCCGCGAAATATTCGCTAGCTATCCGGACGGGGCGATCGCCATCCGGTTGACGGCCGATGCCCCCGGCCGAATTTCGTTCTCCGCCAGAATGGGCCGGGAGAGATTCCGCTATGTCGACCGCATTCGAGCGGAAGGCGGGAATGCCCTGGTGATGACCGGCGACAGCGGCGGGGGCGTGCGTTACTGCGGCGCGCTCGTCTGCAGGCCGGAGGGAGGAAGCGTACGCACGATAGGGGAGCATCTCGTCGTATCGAAAGCGGACTCCGTTGTGCTGGTCGTGACCGCGGCGACGGATTTTCGCGAGCCGGACCCGGAGTCGGCTGCGCTCGACAACGCCCTGCGCGTCTCCGCCTCGTCCTATCCGGATCTGCTCGCTTCGCATACGGCGGATTATCGCAGCCTGTTCGATCGGACAAGGCTGCGAATCGGCGACGCGTCCGGCCCGAGCGGAGAGGAGACCTCCAAGCGGCTCGAGAACGTCAGAGCAGGACGCGAGGATCCCGGGCTTACGGCGCTGTACTTCCACTTCGGCCGGTATTTGCTGATCGCCTCGAGCCGGCCCGGGTCGCTGCCCGCTAACCTGCAGGGAATCTGGAACAAGGATATGCTTCCGGCTTGGGATAGCAAATTCACGATCAATATCAATACGCAAATGAATTACTGGCCGGCCGAAAGCTGCCATCTGGCCGAATGCCATCTGCCGCTCTTCGAGCTGATCGAGCGGATGGTTCCGAACGGGCGCCGGACCGCCCAAGCGATGTACGGCTGCCGGGGAAGCGCCGCTCACCACAATACGGACATCTGGGCCGACACCGCGCCGCAGGATCTCTGGATGTCCTCGACTTACTGGCCGCTCGGTCTGGCTTGGCTGTCCCTCCACTTGTGGGAGCACTATCGCTTCGGACGGGACGAGGCGTTTCTGCGGCGCGTCTATCCGATCATGGAGGAGGCGGCCGTCTTCCTGATGGATTACATGGTCGAGCTTCCCGGAGGGGAGCTCGTCACCTGCCCTTCGGTTTCCCCCGAGAACGAATACAGGCTGCCGAACGGGGAGACGGGCGTGCTGTGCTACGGACCGTCCATGGACAGTCAGATCGCCAGAGAACTGTTCGAGGCCTGCATTGCCGCGGGAGAGCGTCTGCAGACCGGAGACGATATTCTGGACGAGCTGCGTCGGGCGGCCGGCAAGCTGCCGCGCCCCCGCATCGGGCGGCACGGTCAGCTGCAAGAGTGGCTCGAGGATTACGAGGAGATCGAGCCGGGGCATCGCCACATCTCGCATCTGTTCGCCTTGCATCCGGGTACCGGGATTACGCCCGACGAGACGCCGGAGCTCAGTGCCGCCGCGCGACGCACGCTGGAGCGGCGCCTTGCGCACGGGGGAGGGCATACCGGCTGGAGCCGGGCTTGGATCGTCAATTTCTGGGCCAGATTGCGGGACGCCGAGGAGGCCCATGCCAACCTGACGGCGCTTCTGGCCCATTCCACGCTGCCGAATTTACTCGACAACCATCCGCCGTTCCAGATTGACGGCAACTTCGGCGGCACGGCGGGCATCGCCGAAATGCTGCTTCAAAGCCACCGGGAAACGATTCATTTGCTGCCCGCTCTTCCGAAGGCCTGGGCGAGCGGGGAGGTACGGGGGCTCAGGGCGCGAGGAGGCGTTACGGTAGATATGGAGTGGGAGGACGGTCGAATTCGAACGGCCGTGCTGACGCCAGATCGCCATGGATCCTACCTCGTCCGTTGCGACCATCCCGTCTGCCTGGAGGTGGAGGGCATCGGGGGCAAACCCCGGAAGCTTGGCGGGAACCTGCTGGAGTTCGAAGGGGAAGCCGGATCGGCCGTCTTGCTTCGTGCCAGCACGTAAGGGAACGGACCGCAATCGTCGAATATCGATAGGCGATTGCGGTCCGTGCATCGCTATTTCCGATCAGTTGGAAGGATTCGCGAAACGATCCATCATGAAAATTTGATTTATGATAACCGGTTGACATACAATATGTCAACCGGTTATCATATTGGTGAAGCGAGTGTGTTTGCGCTTACAAATCGGGTGTAGGGGGAATCGGATTTGCTATTCAAAAAAGGCGTTTCTTTCAGTCTATGTCTCGCTCTGCTGGCGGCCGTTCTGGCGGGGTGTTCCTCCGGCGGCAAGAATACGCCGGAGAGCGCGTCTCCGAGCGGGGCCGCGCCGAGCGCGTCTGCAAGCGCTCCGCCTTCCGAGTCGGAGCCGGCCAAGGAGGTCAAGCTCACTTTCTTCAACACGTCGGCCGAAGTCAATAACGTGTTCGAGGAGTTGTTCAAGACGTATCGCGAATCGCACCCGAACGTGACGATCGAGCTGATTCCGACGCCGATCGGCGGCGCCCAGCTGGAGAAGTTCCAATCGCTGATCGCCTCGGGCAATCCGGCGACGATCGCCAACCTGGATCCGGGCACGATCGTACAGTACAAGGATAAGTTCCTGGACCTGGAGACGGAGAAAGCCAAGTATGAGCAGTTGACCAAGCCGGGCGCGGTGGACGGCGCTCTGCTGGACGGCAAGTTCCTGGGGATTCCGTGGACCGCGCAAGGTTACGGTTTGCTCTACAACAAAAGAGTCGTGGAGGAGGCGTTGGGCGGTTCCTTCGATCCCGCCTCGATCAAGACGCGGAGCGACTTGGCCGCGGTGTTCGAGAAGGTGGAAGCGGCGGGCAAGGCGCCGGTCATGATTCACGGCGCGGACTGGTCGCTCGGCGCGCACTATTTGGGATTGACCTACTCGCTGCAATCGAGCAGCGTGGAAGAGAATCGCAAGTTCGTCGAAGAGCTGAAGAACGGCAGCGTCGGCCTGACGGATAACCCGCAATTCACGGGGTTGATGGACACGTTCGATCTGCTGAAGAAGTACAATGCGCGGAAGAAGGACCCGTTGGTCGCCGATTACAACAAGGACAGCGCCGATTTCGCCCAAGGCGAGGCCGCGTTCTATTTCATGGGCGACTGGACCTGGGCGGTCGTCGGTCCGCTGGAGGGCCGCGATCAGGAGTACGGCATCGTTCCGGTGCCGATCAGCGACAATCCGTCCGATTTCGGCAACGCCCAGGTCGCCTACAGCGAGCCCAAGCTGTTCGCGATCGACAACTCGGGTTCGACCCCCGAGCAGCAGGAAGCGGCCAAGGCGTTCCTCGAATGGATGGTGACGAGTCAAGAGGGGCAGGACGCCATCGTAACAAAGATGGGGCTCGCGCTGCCGTATAAAGACGTAAAGGCGCAGGGCAGCAACGTCATTTCCGACTCCGTAGGCGGTTTTGTCGATCAAGGCCAGGTCATCAACATCGGCGTCATCAATTATTTACCCCAAGACTATTGGGCCAAGACGGGCGCATCGATGCAAAAGTACTTGGTAGACAAGATCGATCGCGCGGGACTGGCGAAAGAAGTCGAGGATTACTGGAAGTCCATGGCGGGAAAATAAAGCGCATGCAAAAGACGGGAACGAGGCCTCCTCGTCCCCTCTTTTGTTCAACATCGCGAGCATGAGATTACTTGGCTGCAAAGGGGCGGCATTATGAACAAGAAAACGGGATTACGGAACGCGGGCACCTTTTTGCTTTTCGGGGGACCTTCCCTGTTCGCGTTCGCGGCGGTCGTCATCGTTCCGTTTATCGTAGGCTTATACTTGACGTTTACTGACTGGGACGTTAGGACGTCGGACCACGCGCTCATCGGGTTCTCCAATTACGTCGAGACGTTTCGCGACAAAGCCTTTTTGACGCAGCTTTGGTTTACGATCAAATACGTGTTTTTTACGGTGCTGCTCTCGAACGCGGCAGCGTTCTTCATCGCGCTGGCGCTATCGCGGGGACTTCGCGGGGAGAAGTGGCTGAGAACGGGCTTCTTCACGCCGAACCTGATCGGAGGCATCGTGCTCGGATATTTGTGGCAGACCCTATTCTCCCAGGTGCTGCCTTATATGGGCGAGAAGTACGGCTGGTCCTGGTTCGAAACCTCCTGGCTGACCGATACGAATACCGCCTTCTGGGCGCTGGTCATTGCCACGGCATGGCAATTGACCGGCTATCTGATGATTATTTATATCGCCGGCTTTTCCGGCGTACCGGGGGACGTGCTGGAGGCAGCGCGAATCGACGGGGCGGGCGGAAGGGATATATTGCGGAAAATCACATTGCCGCTGTCGGTGCCCGCGATCGTCATTTGCGTCTTCCTGTCCATTTCGCGTTCCTTCCTGACGTACGATATCAATCTGGCGCTGACGAAGGGCGGGCCGTTCAACTCCACGGAGCTGGCATCCTACCATATCGTGCAGAAAGCATTTCTGTCCAACGAGTACGGCATCGGGCAGGCGGAGGCCGTCGTGCTGTTCGCCGTCGTCGCGTTCATCGCGCTGAGCCAGTCCTATATGCTGAAGAAGCTGGAGGTGGAATCGTGAGGCGTTCAAGTCGTTTCAATGCGAATCTCCAGGCGTTATTCCTGTACGCGCTGCTGCTCGTCTTCCTGTTTCCTTTTCTGCTCATCCTGATGAACTCCTTCAAGAAGACGCAGTATTTCGTCGAGAATCCGCTGTCGTTTCCGAAGCGTCTCGATTTTTCCAACTACGTCTCGGCCTTTGAAAACATGGGGTTTCTGAAGTCATTCTTCAATTCTTTGACGATCACGGTGTTCGGCGTGCTGCTGATTCTCGTCTTTTCGTCGATGACGGGTTACCTGTTCGTTCGCTTCAAGTGGAAGCTGAACTCGGCGCTGTTTTTCGTCATGCTAGCCTCGATGACGATTCCTTTTCAAGTGATCATGATTCCGCTGGTCATGCTTTACGGAAATCTGGATCTGTTGAATATGAAGCTGACGCTTCTGTTCATGTACATGGGCTTCGGCATTCCGTTCGGCGTCTTTACCTTCCACGGATTCATCAAGGGCATTCCTTACGAATTGGAGGAATCGGCTTTTATTGAAGGAAGCTCGCGGGCCAGAACGTTCTTCCAGATTGTGCTTCCGTTGCTTAAGCCGGTCGTGGTGACGCTTCTCGTGCTCGACGTGCTGTGGATCTGGAACGATTATTTGCTGCCGAGCCTGGTGCTGCTCTCGCCTGGACTGAAGACGCTCCCGCTATCGACGTATGCTTTTTTCTCGTCCTATTCGGTAGACTTCTCGCCGCTGATGGCCGGACTCGTCATGACCGTCATTCCCGTGCTGGCGTTGTATCTATTTCTCCAAAACCAGATCATCAAGGGGATTACCGAGGGCGCTTTGAAATAAAGTTGTGCCGCCGAAGCTGAAAAAGTACGGGGATAAGCTTATAATGGGCTTAAAAACGCTAGGTGGACCGGGCATGGCAAAAATCGAAGATGTAGCGGAAAAAGCGGGCGTCTCCGTGACGACGGTGTCCCGCGTACTGAACAATCGCGGCTATATCAGCCAGAAGACGAGAGACAAGGTCGAGAAGGCGATGAGGGAGCTGCGTTATCAGCCCAACGAGATGGCTCGCGCGCTGTTCAGAAGAAAATCGAATATGATCGGGTTGATCGTCCCTTCGGTCGCGCATCCCTTTTTCGGAGAGCTGGCGTATTATCTGGAGGAATGCGCGGGACGCCTAGGCTACCGGCTTCTGCTGTGCAATTCGAACCGTGATGTCGCCAAGGAACGCCAGTATGTGGACATGCTGAAGAAAAATCAGGTGGACGCGATCGTGATGGGCAGCTCCGTGCTGGAGGTCGAGCATTACTTTCATCTAAATCTGCCGATCGTTTCCTTCGACCGCAATATCGCAGACGACATTCCCATTGTTGCCTCCGACAACTACGCGGGCGGGGCGATGGCGGCGCGCCATCTGCTGGAGAAGGG
>JAEZZE010000201.1 GCA_023418755.1 Bacillota bacterium
CGGAGGCGCCGCTGCAACGCCGGCTGGAGAAACTTCCGCTGCACAGGGTCGAGGCAAGCGACGGCAATAGGGTGCTGATCGACATGCTGCAGGTGGTTAAAGCCATTCGCGAAGCGCGGCCGGGAACGATCATCGAGACTTTCGGGGAACCGCACGTCCTGCTGGAAGTTTCCCCCGAGGGCGAAGTCAAGCCGCGCAAAATCGTGCTCGCGCTCGCCTGGCTGCTGCTGTTTTTCGGTTCCGGAATGGCGATGATGAACTTCCACGCCGACGTCAACATGCCCGCGGTTCAACGCAGAATTACCGAATTGATCACCGGTAAGGACGGCACGCATCCTTGGTTGTTTCAAATTCCGTATTCCTTCGGGGTCGGATTGGGCATGCTGCTGTTCTTTAACCGGCTCTTGCGCAAGCGGCTCAACGACGAGCCTAATCCGCTGGAGGTGGAGATGTTCATGTATCAGGAAAACGTGAACCATTACGTCATTACCGAAGAGTATCGCAAAAAACACGAAGACAGGGCGGGGAGAGACGGTGGTTGAAGCGCTTCGGGGCTTGCTGCTGGGCGCGGTAAGCCTGGCGGGAGGCTTTGCCGTAGGCAGCGCATTCGTCGCTCTGCTGATCGTGCTCGATCTAATCCCCAGGCTCGTGCAGTTGACGAAAGCCTACCGCCGTTCCGCCGTATTCGAATCCGCGATTTTGTTCGGATCGCTGTATTGGATTTGCGCCGATTTGTTCGAATGGACGTTTCGCCTTTCGGCCCGATTCCTGCTCGTTCCGGCGGTGTTCCAGGGACTGTTCGTCGGCATGTTCGCGGCCGCGTTGACGGAAGTGTTGAACGTTATTCCCATCGTATCCAAAAGATTAAAGCTGAAGCCTTATTTATTACCGCTGCTGATGGCCATGGTGCTCGGCAAGGTGACGGGTTCCCTCGTCGACTGGCTGTGGCTTCAGCCGTAAGGAGCGTGAGCGAGATGGAAACGACCGAGCACGATAGCATGGACTTGAGCCATACTGGCCGGCCGATAAAGGTTCCGGATGACCGGAACGAAAGAGGAAGGGAATGGGAGAACGGCGGAGATTCGCCGCGAAGAAGCGACCGCAGGGATCAAGATCGGCAGAATCGGGAAGAGAAGCCGATGCCTTCGGCTTCGGAGACGGCGCGCAAACCGCAGCGGAGCATCCCCGCAGATCTCGAGAGCTGGAAGGAGCTGCTGACTTCGACGATCGGTCTGGACAAAAGCTTCGAGGTCCAGGTGCGCGAAATGACGTTCGGAGGCAGAAGGGTGGCGATGCTGTTCCTCAGCGTGTTCGCGAAGGACGCGTCATTGACGGAAATCATCAAGAGGCTGACCTATCTGGACCCCGACGGCCCGCTGGATTCCGATGCGCTGCAGGCTTTTCTGGAGTGCTACGTGCCCGTGGTCCAAATCAAGAAAACGGAATCGTTCCCGCAAATGATCGACGAAGTGCTGATGGGCAACACGGCGTTCTACGTGGACGGGCAGCCGGCGGCGCTGATGATCGACGCGAAATCGTTCCCGAGCCGAAACCCGGAGCAACCGTCGCTTGAGAAGGTTGTGAGAGGCAGCCAGGACGGCTTCACGGAGACGCTGCTGACGAACGTTGCGCTCGTCCGGCGCCGCTTGCGCGATCCCAATTTGCGTTTCGAGATCATGAAGGTCGGCAGGCGGACCCGGACCGACGTCTGCATCGGCTATATCAACGATATCGCCAACGTGGATCTGGTGGAATCGATCCGCGACAAAATCCGCGCGATCGATATCGACGGCCTTCCGCTCGCGGACAAGCAGCTGGAGGAAATGACGGTGAGCAGCAGCTGGAATCCGTTTCCGCTAGTGAGATATACAGAACGGCCGGACGTCGTCGCGGCGCAATTGCTCGACGGCAGCGTCACCGTTCTCGTCGATACTTCCCCCAGCGCGATTTTGCTTCCGACGACGTATTTCGATCTGGTGCAGCACGCGGAGGAAAACCGCCAAAACCCGTTCATGGGCTCCTATATGAGGTGGGTGCGGTACTTGGGCATTCTCGCTTCGCTCGTGCTGATGCCCTTGTGGTTTCTGTTTAACGCGAATCCCGGCATGCGCCCCGATTGGCTCTGGTTCGTCGGAACGGAGAAGGCGGGGCAAATTCCGATTATTCTACAATTCCTTATCGCGGAGATCGGCGTCGATCTGCTCCGGCTAGCGGCCGTGCATACGCCGGCGCCGCTCGTCACGGCGATGACCTTGCTGTCGGCGATCCTGATCGGTGATATCGCGGTCAAGACGGGACTGTTCGTCAACGAGGTCATTCTGTATATGGCCGTATCCGCGATCGGGATGTTCGCGACGCCGAGCTACGAGCTGAGCTTGGCGAACCGGATCGTTCGGCTCGGCTTGCTGCTCGCCGTCTTCTTCTTTCGGGAAATCGGGTTCGTCGTGCTGGTCACGGCCACGTTGCTGTTCCTGGCGTTCAAGAGGTCGTTCAACGCACCCTACCTGTGGCCCTTCCTGCCGTTTAACGGCGCCGCTTTCCGCAACATTTTGTTCCGAATGCCGCTGTCGACGAACAAGAAGCGACTGTCGATCTATCGCACGAAGAAAAGCCGTAAACAGCCGGCGTAGACGGGAATCCAAGACGAACGGAGACCGGACTTCCGGAGCGGGCGGGACGATCGCCCGGGGAAGTCCGGTTTAATTCGACGGTTAGAAGGCGTTTTCGCATGCCTGTTTGAAGGTTTATGCAAATGTTGTGGCAAATCCTCCATATCCCCTCGGCCCTTTTTCCGTTATACTGAGTGTTAAAGCGCCAAAGCCGGAAGAACCCGGATGAGGGCCGATTCCGAATCATTCGCCAAAGGGGAAATATAGCTTATGTTCTTGCATGGTACGAGCAAAATAAATAGCAAAGGTCATCTCGAAATCGGAGGCTGCGACGTTACGGATTTGGCGAAGCAGTTCGGCACGCCGCTGTACATCGTGGACGAGGCGCTGGTGCGCCAAAGGGCGCGAGAATTCATGGATGCATTCCGTTCGACGGGCATGCGCCATCAGGTCGCCTACGCTTCCAAGGCGTTCTGCGTCATGGCGATGTGCCGCGTGGCGGAAGAAGAGGGCATGAGCCTCGACGTCGTTTCCGACGGAGAGTTGTATACGGCGCTGCAGGCGGGCTTTCCGTCCGATCGTATACATTTTCACGGCAACAATAAGACCCCCGAAGAAATCTCGATGGCGCTCGAGGCGAACATCGGATGCTTCGTCGTCGACAACTTCAACGAGCTTCGGTTGTTGAACGCTCTGGCCGGCGAACAAGGCAAGCGCGTGAACGTACTGCTGCGCATTACGCCGGGAGTCGAAGCTCATACGCACGATTACATTTCGACGGGTCAACAGGACTCCAAATTCGGCTTCGACTTGGGCAACGGCACGGCGTTCAAAGCGATCGAGACGGCGATTTCCTTGCCTAACCTGAAGGTCCTGGGCGTCCACTCCCATATCGGCTCGCAGATTTTCGAAGTCGAAGGCTTCCGGATGGCGGTCGAGAAAGTATCCGCCTTCGCGGTGGAAATCCGCGACAAGCTGAACCATACGTTTACCGTTCTGAACCTTGGCGGAGGTTTCGGCATCCGCTACGTGGAAGGAGATCAACCGCTGCCGGTCGGCGTATACGTGCAAGCCATCGCCGACGCCGTGCGCGGAACGTGCGAGCAAGCAAGCTTCCCGCTTCCGGAGATCTGGATCGAGCCCGGGCGCAGCATCGTCGGCGACGCGGGAACGACGCTCTACACGGTCGGAACGAGCAAAGACATTCCCGGAGTGCGCAAATATATCGCGGTGGACGGCGGCATGACCGACAACCCGCGTCCGGCCTTGTACGAATCCAAATACGAGGCGATATTGGCCAACCGCGCCAACGACGCCGCGGAAGAAAGGGTCTCCGTCGCGGGCAAGTGCTGCGAAAGCGGCGACATGCTGATCTGGGACTTGAACCTCCCCGCCGCTAGATCCGGGGATTTGCTCGCCGTGTTCTGCACCGGAGCGTATAACTATGCGATGGCGAGCAACTACAACCGCATTCGCCGCCCGGCAGTCGTCTTTGTCAAGGACGGTCAAGCGGATCTGGTCGTCGCCCGCGAGTCTTACGAGAACATCGTCGGCAACGACGTCATCCCGCAACGCCTTCGGAAGCAAGCGGTCGCGAAATAAATCAGGCACATGGCGGGGATGTCCCATAAGCGGTTCAAATTGCTCTGAAAGATGATCCAGACTAAAGGTGCAAGGGGTATGTACTTCCTTCCGATGCTATACACTCCTGAGATGGGAATGGTAAAAACCCGTGAACAGGTGATTTCAGGAGCGTATGAGGCAGTCTCCGGGAGGTACATACCCCTACTTTGTCTATTGATCATCTCAGCAACCCTGCTTATGGGACGGCCGCGTTCCGTTTTTGGGATCCTCGAGGCCGGGCGATCCGCGCGAGTCCGAGTTTTCATACGGCTTATTGTGGTACGGCGGAAAGGAAATGTTGTAGAATAGGGTGAACCGAACTTGAGGAGGATGCAGATTTGGGTAAACAAGCGATTATCAAAATGGCGGACGGCAACGAGGTCGTCCTTGAGTTGTTCGACCAAGACGCGCCCAACACGGTCGCGAATTTCGAGAAGCTGGCCAACGAGGGCTTCTACGATAACGGAGCTTTTCACCGCGTAGTTCCCGGATTTGTAGCCCAAGGCGGATGCCCGAATAAAAACGGGACGGGCGGCCCTGGCTACACGATCGATTGCGAGCACAACAAAAACAAGCACGAGCGGGGCAGTCTGGCGATGGCGCATCGGGGACCGAACACGGGCGGCAGCCAGTTCTACGTCTGCTACCAGCCGCAGCCGCATTTGGACGGCGTACATACCGTATTCGGCAAAGTGAGTTCCGGCATGGAGCACGTGGACGCGTTCAAGGGAATGGATATCATGGAATCCGTCCGGGTCGGCTAAAAACCGGACGGGCCTGCGGCAATTCCTACCGTCCTGCTTGCATTATACCAAGCGGAGTGATACACTGACTTACAATAGTTGCTTATCCTTCGGGGCGGGGCGCAATTCCCCACCGACGGTGATCGGCAGCACTTCGGCCATCGATCGCATCGAAGCCGATTTCGCCGCCGTCAGTCCGTGACCCGTCATCGCTTCTACCGGTCGTACCGGCGGCAGCTTTGCGGTGGACCCGGTGCAAATCCGGGACCGACAGTAACAGTCTGGATGGGAGAAGGAAGCACAGCGGCCGTGCCGTGTCTTTGAAAAGCGTCGTTAATTAGCGGGAAGAGCAATCGGACATTTTTCGGATTTGATTGTTCCTTTTTTCACAAACTCGCAATAACGACGGGTTGTTTCAGCATGCCTGCCATTCGATTCCAAGCTGCTGAAACCCGCGCTTTTCGGGTCCCGTCTGAAGGTCTGTTTATCGCTGTGCATGAATCGCCCCCGGGTTTTTTCTCCGGGGGCTTTTGTTTGTTTTCACCGGCTGGAGAGGAGGAGACGGATGGAAATACTGAATGACGAATTCTACATGCGGCTTGCCTTGAACATGGCGGCCGGGGCTTCCGGTCAGACCGGCGTCAATCCCGTAGTCGGCTGCGTCGTCGTGAAGGACGGCCGGATCGTCGGCATGGGCGCGCATCTGAAGCGGGGCGAGGGCCATGCGGAGGTGCTCGCGCTCGATATGGCCGGCGATCAAGCCCGGGGAGCGACCGCTTACGTCACGCTTGAACCGTGCAGCCATTACGGACGGACTCCGCCCTGCTGCGAGCGGCTCATCGAAGAGGGCGTTTCGCGGGTCGTCGTCGCCGCGTCCGATCCGAATCCGCTCGTGGCCGGACGGGGAATCGCGAGGCTGCGGGAGGCGGGAATCGAGGTGCTGACCGGTGTGCTGGAGAACGAAGCCGCCTTGCAGAACGAGGCGTTCAACAAGTTTATCCTCACCGGCATGCCCTTCGTTACGCTGAAGACGGCTTTGAGTCTGGATGGACGCATCGCCACGCGTACCGGACACAGCCGCTGGATTACGGGTGCGGCGGCCAGGGAGGCGGTTCATACGCTGCGGCATCGCCATAGCGGGATTATGGTCGGCCTGAAGACGGTGCTGGCCGACGATCCCGAGCTGACGACCCGTCTCGAAGTGCCGGCTCTGCATCCGACGCGCATTGTCGTCGACTCCAAGCTGAGGCTGCCTTTAACGGCGAGGGTATTGAACGACGCCGCCCCGACGATCGTTCTGACCACCCTTCAAGCCGACGAGAACAGAGCCGAGCGGCTTAAGCAGCGCGGCGCGGAAGTGCTGCGCTGCGGCGACGGCGAACGCGTCGACCTCACGGCAGCGATGCGGGCGCTGGGAGAACGCGGCATCGGCTCCGTCCTGCTGGAAGGCGGAGGCGTGCTGAACGGCGCCATGCTGCAAGCGGGCCTCGTCGATAAGGCGATGCTCATCTATGCTCCGATTATCGTCGGCGGCGAAGGGGCGCCGTCCGCGTTCTCCTATGCGGGCTCTGAAGAAATGTCTTCGGCGCTTCGTCTCGCGGGAGTTACGATGCAAAGCTTCGGCGCCGATTGGTGCGTGTCCGGTTATCCCGACAACCGGTTTGCCGGGACAGCGGCCGAAACGGAGCGTTCCGAGAGGGAAGGGAAGGAGGAAATCTAGTTGTTTACGGGAATTATCGAAGAAATGGGCGTTCTGCGCTCCGTGCAGCGCAGGGGCGAAGCGATGATATTGAGCATCTCGGCATCCAAGGTGCTGGAGGACGTCAAGCTCGGAGACAGCATCGCCGTCAACGGCGCCTGTCTGACCGTCGTGGAATTCGACCGAACGAGCTTCGCGGTGGACGTCATGCCGGAAACGTACCGTCACACGAACCTGAGCTCGCTGAAGCCGGGAGCTCCTTTGAACTTGGAGCGTGCGATGCAGGCGGGGGGCCGATTCGGCGGACATCTGGTGCAGGGGCACGTGGACGGCACGGGGGTAATCCGGAGCCGGACGGCCGAAGAGAACGCCGTCGTATTCGCGATCGAGCCCGACGATCCGGCGATTCTTCGCTACGTCGTGCAGCAAGGCTCGGTTACGCTGGACGGCATCAGCTTGACGGTCGTTTCGACGGACCGGGAGGCGGGCGTTTTCACGGTATCGATCATTCCCCATACGCTGCGGGAAACGGTGCTGCAGCATAAGCGCCCCGGCGAAACGCTGAATATCGAATGCGACGTTCTCGGCAAATACGTGGATCATCTGCTGAATTGGCGGGATCAAGGCCCGGCCGCGCGCAAAGCCGGCGGGCTAACGGAAGCGATGCTGAGAGACAACGGATTTTTGTAAAAGGAGAGATCACAACGATGGAACAGCATCATTTTGACCGGATCGACGATGCGATCCAAGATTTGAAGCAAGGAAAAGTCATTATCGTCGTCGACGACGAAGACAGGGAGAACGAAGGCGATCTCGTCGCTTTGGCCGACAAGGCGACGCCCGAGGTCATCAACTTCATGATCAAAGAGGCCAGGGGGCTGCTCTGCGTTCCGATCACGCAGGAGCGGGCGGAAGCTCTTGACTTGCCCCCCATGGTCAATCACAATACGGATTATCACGGCACGGCGTTCACCGTTTCGGTCGATCACGTGTCCACGACGACCGGAATTTCGGCCCACGAGCGTTCGCTGACGGTGCAGGCGATGATCGATTCGGCGGCGAGGCCGGGCGACTTTCGCAGGCCGGGTCATATTTTTCCGCTGATCTCGAAGAACGGCGGCGTGCTCAGACGGGCCGGCCATACGGAGGCGGCGATCGATCTGGCGAGAATGAGCGGTTCCGCTCCGGCGGCCGTCATCTGCGAGGTCATCAAGGAAGACGGAACGATGGCGAGGCTGCCGGATCTCCAGACGTTCGCCCGGGAGCACGGCTTGAAGCTGATCACGATCAAGGATCTGATTCATTACCGCAACGAGACGGAGAAGCTGGTCAAGCGGGAAGTCGCCGTTAGGCTGCCGACCGACTTCGGAACGTTCCAGGCCATCGCCTATACGAACGAGGTCGACCGCAAGGAGCACGTCGCCTTCGTCAAAGGGGAGCTCGACGGTTCCAAGCCGGCGCTCGTGCGCGTGCATTCCGAATGTCTGACTGGAGACGTGTTTCATTCCCATCGCTGCGATTGCGGCCCCCAGCTGGAAGCCGCGCTCCGTCAGATCGACGAAGCGGGCAGCGGCGTGCTGCTCTACATGCGCCAGGAGGGCCGGGGCATCGGCCTGATCAATAAACTGCGGGCTTACGAGCTTCAGGAGCAGGGATTGGACACGGTGGACGCGAATATCAAATTGGGGTTCGCTCCGGATCTTCGCGATTACGGCATCGGAGCGCAAATTTTGAAGGATCTCGGCATTCGCGACATTCGGCTGCTGACGAATAACCCGCGCAAGATCAAAGGGCTGGAAGGCTACGGCCTGAACGTCGTCGAGCGCGTTCCGATCCAGATGCAGGAGAACGAAGATAACACCGGATATTTGCACACGAAGAAAGCGAAGCTGGGCCATCTGCTGTCGTTCCAAGGCGAGCCCGACTACAACATTTGAGAGGATGAACGAACATGTCTATCGTATATGAAGGTCACTTAGTATCCAAAGGGTTAAAATACGCGATCGTCGTCGGAAGATTCAACGAGTTTATTTCGTCCAAGCTGCTCGGAGGCGCGCTTGACGCTCTGAATCGCCATGGAGCGCAAGAGAACGAGATCGAAATCGCATGGGTGCCCGGAGCGTTCGAAATTCCTCTGATCGCCCAGAAGCTGGCCGAGAGCGGCAAGTACGACGCGGTCATTACGCTCGGCGCGGTCATCCGCGGCTCCACGCCGCACTTCGACTACGTCTGCAACGAAGTGGCCAAGGGCGTAGCCGCCATCTCGCTCAAGACGGGCGTGCCGACGATCTTCGGCGTGCTGACGACCGACAGCATCGAGCAAGCGGTAGAGCGCGCGGGCACGAAAGCCGGCAATAAGGGATGGGACGCGGCGACGACGGCGATCGAAATGGCGAATTTGACGCGGGCGATCTCGGGCTGATAAGATTTTGTTATAGAATCGGGAACGCGAACGAAGGCAGGAGGAGAAAACCGCGTGGCAATGCTGTACAAGCTGGAGACGTTCGAAGGTCCGCTCGATTTGCTGCTCCACCTTATCGACAAGGCGGAAATCGATATTCAAGATATATCGATCAACGAGATTACCGATCAATATATGGAATATTTGGCGGCCATGCAGGAGCTCGAGCTTGACATTACCAGCGAATTTCTCGTCATGGCGGCGACCCTGCTCTCCATGAAGAGCAGGCAGTTGCTGCCGAAGCCTCCGGTAACGGAGGAGCCGTGGTTGACGGTCGACGAAGACGAAGGACTCGATCCGCGGGAGGAACTGATCCGCAGGTTGATCGAATACCGCAAGTTCAAGTCGGTGGCCGGCCAACTGAGGGAGAAGGAATGGGATCGCAGCCAGGTGTATACGCGCGAGCCGGCCGACCTGACGCCGTACGAGAAAGCGATCAAGACGAATCCGGTGGAAGGACTGCACGTGAACGACCTGGTGAGCGCATTTCAGAAAGCGATGAGGCGGCTGGCCGGGAGAAACCGGGTGTCGTCGATTCGCAAGGACGAAATTTCGGTCAAAGACCGGATTCTCGATATTATCCATACGCTTAAGAACCGCTCTGCCGAAGGGAAGCTGCTGTTTTCCCAACTGCTCAGGGAAGAGGACGATCGCGAGGAAATCGTCGTCACCTTTCTGGCGATTCTGGAACTGATGAAGCGAAAATGGATTTCGTGTCATCAAAACGCGCTGTTCGAAGAAATCGTGTTGTCGTGGACGGGGAGAGAAGAGAACGATGAATTACTCGACATTGAAATCGGTACTTGAAGGCCTGTTGTTCGTATCCGGAGACGAAGGGATCAGCGCGAGGACGGCGGCGGAAGTAGTGGAGACGGACGTGGACGTCGTCGCGGACGTATTCAAGGATCTGCAGAAGGAATTCGTCAAAAAAAACCGCGGCATCCGGATCGCCGAAGTAGCCGGAGGCTATCGCCTGACTACCGTGATCGAACATGCGCCTTATTTCGAGAAATTGGCGTACTCTCCTTCCCGTTCGTCGCTTTCCCAGGCGGCGCTAGAGACGCTGGCGATCATCGCCTACAGACAGCCGATTACCCGGATCGAGATCGAAGAAATTCGCGGAGTGAAGGCCGACAGGCCGATTCACCACCTGGTCAACAAAGATTTGATCGAAGAGAAGGGCAGAGCCGATGCGCTCGGACGGCCGATTCTTTACGGGACGACGAAATCCTTCCTCGATTATTTCGGCTTGGCGAACATTCAGAGCCTGCCCGAACCGACGATTTCAGACGGCGACGACGAGCTGGAAGAAAGAACGAAGCTGCTGTTCGACCGGATCGAGGGCCGCCAGCTTTCCTTGGAAGATCTGGATCGCGAGCTCGATACGGACTAAGGTTCGGCAAGAAAACGGAATGATCCAAAGCCAGAAGGCCATACTACCCCTAAGAAAGGCGGGGGAGGTATGGCCTTCTGGCTTTGGATCGCCTCGGCGGCCGCAGCGGCGGCGATCGCCGGGGCATGGGCATCGCGAATCAAGGTGCGCGTCCGCTATTCGCGCAGCGGCAAGCTGGATCAGCTGGTCGTCGTCGTTCAGGCTTTGTTCGGTCTATTTCACTATCAGATTCTGCTCCCCTCCATCGTGATCCGCGGCATGAACGTCATGTACCGCGAGCGGCGGCAAGGCGGATTGTCCGGCAGGGAAACGGAAAGCCGGGCCGGCCGGACGTTGGGAAGGAAATCGATTCTGCGCTACATAAGAGCTTATAGATCGGTTCTTGTTTCCTCGAAGCGCTTCAAAAGATGGGCGAGACGGACGTTGAAGAAAGTGGAGTGCACGCGTTGGAGGCTCGACTTTCGCGTCGGCACCGGAGACGCCGCGTCAACGGCCGTGCTGACGGGACTGCTGTGGTCGGTGTCCGGCTGCGCTTCGGGAATGGCCAGCCGCTTGGTGTCCTTTCGGACCTCCCCCCGCGGGGAGGTGACGCCGAATTATTCCGATTTCGAGTTTGCGGCCGTCTGGGAGGCGGACTTCCGCATTCGGCTGGGCACGTTCGTATGGGCGATCCTTAAGTTGGGAACGAGGACGCTTCGCATCCGGAAAGCGATCCGGGCGTGGCGCAACTGGCTGACTCCGCCCAACGAAGGCTTGAGCTAGCGGAAGATGGCAGGCGGGAGGCGGGAAAGCGGCGCATAAAGGCGGCGGGGTTTCGGGCAAATTAGGTACACGAAAGGAGGAGTTGAAGATGTCTCAGCATCCGATTAACGGCTTAATGCAGACCGCCATGGAAAATATCAAGGACATGGTGGATGTAAACACTATAGTTGGAGAACCCGTCCAAACCCCGGACGGGAGCGTGATCATGCCGATTTCCAAAGTCGGGTTCGGCTTTGCGGCAGGGGGAAGCGAATTTTCGACGGACGAAACGTCCGGAGATTCCGGGCATCAGCGCGGTCAAGACGGTCATAACGCATCGGTCGCCCTTCCGTTCGGGGGAGGCAGCGGCGGCGGCGTATCGATTACCCCGATCGCCTTTCTCGTCGTCGGCGCGCATGGCGTCAAGATCGTGCCGCTGGACAATCAGACGCATCTGCTTGAGCGCCTGATCGACGCCGCTCCGGAATGGGTCGACAAGCTGAAGCACGCCTTTATGCGCAATCCGAATTCGACGGAGACGGTTCGGACGGTCGAGACGAAAACATCCAGCGATTCGTCGCTCATGTAAGCCGGGAAACCTTCAAGCGCCAGCATCCGATGTTCGGAGGCTGGCGCTTTTAAGGTTGCCGCGCCTTGATCGCAATCCCTCCACATACTTTGGGACATGCATACATAAAATGGAACCATGAGATTCGCGCCGGACGGCGCCCGAGTGAACCCGAGGAGGATCGGCATGCTGATCTGGATTCGCATTATTCAAGCCCGACATTTCGCTGCGCTGTTCGTCTGCCTGACGTTGATCGCCGGCCTGTCCTCTGCGGCAGGAGCCGCGGCGGCCAAGCCGGCTAGACCGCCCTCGAACGGGGCCAAAGCGGCCGCGCTCGCCGACGTGGCTTCGGGAAGAATATTATTCAGCCAGCGCGGCGACGAACAGATGAAGATCGCCAGCCTGACGAAGATCATGACCGCCATCGTCGCCATCGAGCACGGCAATCTGGACGATAACCTGAAGGTAAGCAAACGGGCCGCCGGCAAGGAGGGCTCCTCGCTCTATTTGAAGGAAGGCGAGAAAATGTCGCTGCGCAATGCGCTGTACGGCTTGATGCTGCGCTCCGGCAACGATGCCGCGATGGCCATCGCCGAACACGTAGGCGGCTCCGTCGAAGGATTCGCGTTTCTGATGAACAAGAAAGCCGAAGAGCTCGGGCTGGAAAACAGCCACTTCATGAATCCTCACGGCTTGGACGAGCAGGGGCACTACTCTTCCGCGAACGACTTGGCGAAGCTTACCGTCTACGCGCTGCACAATCCGGAATTCAAGGAAATCGTCAAGACGGAGGTGCGAACCGCGCCTAATCCTAACGATTCCTGGGACTACAAGTGGGTCAACAAAAATAAGATGCTGCGGTTGTACGAAGGGGCGGACGGCGTCAAGACCGGTTATACGAAGCAGGCGTTGAGGACGCTCGTCAGCTCCGCGACGCGGGACGGGCAGCAGCTCGTCGCGGTTACGCTCAACGACCGGCAAGATTGGAACGACCACGCCAGGCTGCTGGATTACGGCTTCGCGAGCTATCCGCTCGTCCGCGTCGTCAAGGAGGGAGATCCGCTAACGGACTATCCATACGAGACCGCGGCGGGCTTTGCGTATCCATTCGCCGAAGGGGAGCGGGAACGGCTCGAGATCCGGCTTGCCCCTTTTAAGTCCGATTCGGTGCAATATCGTCTCGGCTACCGCGGACAGCTCAGATTCGTGCTGGACGGCCGGCAAATCGGGACGGTTCCGCTCGTGGCCGATGCCGAGAGGGAACGGCAAAGGGGAGAGGCCCGACCGGAGGACGCTCGGCCGACATCGACCGCCGCCGGCGCGAAGACCGGCTTCGGGGCTGCGCTAAAAACGGCTCTCAGAGCCTTGCTGCTTGGAGGGAAATCGCAATGGTGAACTGGATATGGATGGGCATGATCGTGTTCAGCGTCGTGTACGGGGCCGCCAACGGCAAGATGGAGAAGGTAGCGGAAGCGGCCTTCGGAGGCGCGCAGACGGGCGTGACTGTCTGCCTCGGCTTGATCAGCATCCTTGTCTTCTGGATGGGGCTGATGAGAATCGCCGAAGAGGCCGGGCTCGTGCAGAAGCTTTCTTCGCTGATGGCTCCCGTCGTCAGGAGGCTGTTTCCCGACGTGCCGAGAGATCACCCGGCGATGGGCTATATCTTATCGAACATGAGCGCGAACCTGCTGGGCTTGGGCAACGCGGCGACGCCGATGGGCATCAAGGCGATGCAGGAGCTTCAGAAGCTGAATCCCGAACCGACCGTCGCCACGCCGGCGATGTGCACGCTGCTGGCGTTGAACACGGCCAGCATCACGCTCGTGCCGACGACGATCATTGCCATCCGGATGAATTTCGGCGCCGTTCATCCCGCTGACATCGTGGCGCCGACGCTGCTCGCGACCGTGATCTCGACCGGCGCGGCCATCCTGGCGGACAGATGGTACCGCCGCAGAAACAAGCGTCCGCCCGCCTTTAGAGCGAACGGAAAAGACGCGCCCGACGCTCTTCCGCCCGCCGCGGCCGCCGGAGGGGGCTGATCCATTGATCTCGATGATCCAGATCGTCTCGACTTGGACGATTCCCGTACTTATCGCTTTCATTCCGTTATACGCTTCGCTGCGTAAAGTTCCGGTCTACGAGACGTTCGTCGACGGCGCCAAAGACGGCTTCGGCACGGCGATCGGCATCATTCCGCATCTCGTCGGGATGATGACGGCGATCGGCATGTTCCGGGCCTCGGGGGCGCTGGACGCCCTGATCGGCGCAATCCGGCCCGCGCTGGAGCTCATCGGCATTCCGAGCGACGTGCTTCCGCTGGCGCTGCTGCGGCCGATTACCGGGGCGGGATCGCTCGCCTTCGTTACCGACCTGATCAAAGAGCAAGGCCCGGACTCGTTCTCCGCCCGAGTCGCTTCCGCGATCCAGGGAAGCACGGATACGACGTTGTACGTCCTGACCGTCTACTTCGGGGCCGTAGGCATTCGCAACGCGCGCTACGCGCTCAAGGTCGGGCTGTTCTCCGACCTTGTCGGTTTTTTCGCCGCCGTCGCCGCTTGCTGGTTGTTGTTCGGCTTGGTATGATGGGTTAGAGGTGAAAGTCGTGGAGGAAAGATTGCAGAAGGTTCTCGCGAACGCGGGCGTCGCTTCGAGGCGCAAATGCGAGGAACTGATTACGGCAGGCAAGGTGACGGTCAACGGCAAAGTCGTGACCGAGCTCGGAGCCAAAGCGGATCCGGCCGCGGATACGATCGAAGTGTCCGGCAAGCCGATCAAGAAAGAAGCGAAAACGTATATCCTTTTCAATAAGCCGAAGGGGGTCATTACGAGCGTCTCGGATCCGAAAGGGCGGAGCGTCGTAACCGATTACCTGAAGGAAGTCAAGGTAAGGCTGTATCCGGTAGGGCGGCTGGATTACGATTCGGAAGGGCTGCTGCTGTTGACGAACGACGGGGATTTGGCCCACAAGCTTACGCACCCGAGCCATAGCGTCCCGAAGACGTACCATGCCACGGTCGAGCGGGTGCCCCACGGCAACGCGCTGGAGAAGCTGGCGAAGGGCATCAAGCTGGATGACGGAATGACCGCCCCGGCGGAAGTCGAATACCACGATATCGATCCCGACGGCAAATGCGCCACGATCGCCATTACGATTCACGAGGGCCGCAATCGCCAGGTCCGCCGCATGTTCGATGCGATTCATCATCCGGTGACGAGACTGAAGCGGATTTCCTTCGGTGGACTGCAGCTAGGCGGGCTGCAAAGAGGGAAGCACCGCAAGCTGACGGCGGAAGAGCTGGGAAAGCTTCAAGAGATAGCGGATTCGGTTCAACTCTAATAAAATACGATAGACCGTCGAGAGCTCCGGCTTCGGCGGTCTTTTTGACGATTGCGCGCCTAGCCAAGCTAGGCACAACTAGCCGGTGGAAGTCCGGTCGAGG
>JAEZZE010000240.1 GCA_023418755.1 Bacillota bacterium
GGATCGCGTTTCGGGGTCCCCGCAAAGCAATCGGAATAAGCTTCGAAGCTTAATGTCGCTTTGCGGGGGGTCTTGTATCGGTAAAGAATCGAATCAAGCCTCGGACCGGCGAAGGGCCGCTTTCACGAATTCGCGGAACAGCGGCTGCGGACGGTTCGGCCGCGAGGTGAATTCCGGATGGAACTGCACCGCGAGAAACCACGGGTGATCCGGCAGCTCGATCATCTCCACGAGACGTCCGTCCGGAGAAGTTCCGGAAATGCGCATGCCCGCCGCTTCGATGCGTTCGCGATATTCGTTGTTGAACTCGTAGCGGTGTCGGTGTCTCTCGTAAACCAGCTCGTCCCCGTAGCAATCCGCCGCCAGACTGCCCTGCGCCAGCTTGCACGGGTAGAGGCCCAACCGCATCGTGCCGCCGAGATCCTCGATATCCTTCTGCTCGGGAAGCAGATCGATGACCGGGTAAGGCGTAGCGGGATGAATCTCCGAGCTGTTCGCTCCGTCCAATCCGGCCATATGGCGGGCGTACTCGACTACCGCCACCTGCATGCCGAGGCAAATGCCGAAGAAAGGAGTGCCGCTCTCGCGGGCATACCGGATCGCGGTAATTTTCCCCTCGATGCCTCTGTCCCCGAATCCGCCCGGAACGAGAATGCCATGGACGCCTCCCAACAGCTCCTCCACGTTGCCCGGCTCGATCTCCTCCGCGTTGACCCAGCGGATGCTCACTTCGGAATCGGCGTCGAAGCCCGCGTGCCCGAGCGACTCCACGATGCTCAGGTAGGCGTCGTGGAGCGCGACGTACTTGCCCACGATCGCGATTTCCGTCGTCTTCTTGAGCGATTTGACCCGGGCGACGAGCGCTTCCCACTCGGTCATATCCGGGGCTCCGGCCGGCAAATTCAAATGCCTGACCACGTAGTCGTCCAAGCCTTCGGCTTGAAGATTAAGAGGCACTTCATACAAGGTAGCGGCGTCGCGGCATTCGATGACCGCGTTCGAATCGATATCGCACAGAGAAGCGATCTTGCGCTTCAATTCGTCCGCCAAAGGATACTCCGTGCGGCAGACGATGACGTTCGGCTGGATGCCGATGCTGCGCAGTTCCTTCACGCTGTGCTGGGTCGGCTTCGTCTTGACTTCCCCGGCCGCTTTAATATAAGGAATGAGAGTCACGTGAATATACATCACGTTGTCTCGGCCGATATCGCTCTTGATTTGTCGGATCGCTTCCAGGAAGGGCAGGCTCTCGATGTCTCCGACCGTGCCGCCGATCTCCGTAATGACGACGTCCGAGCCCGCTTCCTTGCCGGCGCGGAAGACGCGGTCCTTGATCTCGTTCGTGATGTGCGGAATGACCTGAACCGTGCCGCCGAGATATTCTCCCCGGCGCTCCTTGCTGATTACCGTCGAATAAATTTTGCCCGTCGTCACATTGCTGTTCTTCGATAGATTAATATCGATAAACCGCTCGTAATGGCCGAGATCCAGATCGGTCTCCGCCCCGTCGTCGGTCACGAACACTTCCCCGTGCTGATAGGGACTCATCGTTCCCGGATCGACGTTAAGGTACGGATCGAACTTCTGAATGGTCACCTTAAGACCGCGATTCTTAAGCAGCCTGCCCAACGAAGCGGCGGTAATGCCTTTGCCGAGCGAAGAGACGACGCCTCCCGTTACGAAAATATATTTGGTCACCCTGTACGAAACCTCCCGCTGCCTGCTGATGCGGCATTCTCGATTAGCTTTGCCTGAAACTGAGTTTCCCTTGCAATCCGGGAAAAAAACAAAAAAGTGTCACCCAAATAAATGGGGGCACTTTTCATCATCCAACACTATGGAAAACCGCGCTTCTAAAGCCCAAGCATAAGTTTAACTTCTGGATTGGGCGGTGTCAAGTGGATTGGCCTCTTCGTTTAAGGGACGGAAAAGCCGTTCGCGAGAAGCCCTCCGCCCCTGTACGGCAGCCGTTCGATTAATCTTCCTCGTCTTCGAATTCGTCGGCCTCGGCTTCCTCTTCCTCGTCTTCGAATTCGTCGTCCTCGTCGGCAGGATCGAGCTCCTCGTCGATCTCCGCCTCCTCGTCGTCCTCCAGGACGACCTCTTCGTCGGCATCGGCCGCCTCTTCGCCTTCCTCGAATACGCCCTCTTGATCGTCGTCGAACAAATCGTAGCCGTCTTCGTCTCCGGATACGACCTCTTCGTCTTCTCCGAACAGATCTTCGTCGTCCTCGTCGTCATCGTCGTTGATGATGCGAGGACGTTTCGCTCCGCCCATCTGCTCGTCGGAGCGTTCGACCGGATACCAGCGCTTGAGTCCCCAGACGTTGCCGCCCACGCAAGCGAATCTGCCGTCGATATTGATTTCCGTGTACAGCTGGGCAATGACTTCCGTGATTTGCTCCTGGGACAATCCGCGCATCTTGGCGATTTCCATCATCAGATCGCGATAGTAGAACGGGGTATTCGCTGTTTTCAACAGCTCGTAAGCCAGATCGACCATCGGCATCTCGCGGATTTTCTCGGAGTCGATTTTCAGCACGTATTCGGCGCTCACGCGGCTTCCATCCTCTCTGTATGTGAACCGGTATAAACCTTCACGATAATTTTTCATCCTTTAGTAAACCGTATTTCTCGTTAAATTGCAAGTCGCAAGCCAAAACGCCTCCGGCGTCCTTTGAACGGAGAACGCGCTTTTGCCGGACGTCGGGCAAAAACGCCTTTCTACGTCCTCTCCGCCGTTCTTCGATTCGTCAAGCGCGAAAAAGCGAAGGCGTGTCCGCTGGCGGACGGCGCCTTCGCTTTTCGACTGTATCCTTCCGGGCCGCTCCGCGGGCGGAGGAACCGGCATGACCAAGAGTCTCACCGGGAAACTCTCCCTTCATCCTATGTCGCGGGCGCGAAAATGCCACGGGACACCGCCTATTTCCTGCGAAAAAGGCCACTTTCCCAAGCCTTTGGGGCCGGCCTTTCATACTGTAGAGGACACGGCAGAGAAGCGCGCTCCTGGCGCCGTCTTGCCTGCACATTCGTCCGGGAGGGATGCCGCATTGGATACAAACCAAGCCGCGGGCGGACTCCGCCGATCCCCCGGCCCGCCGATCCCCGACGATCGTAGACTTATCGTACGCTTTCCGGACCGCCTCGAATACGAACGATTCCTTCGGGAGAACCGGGCTAGCGAGCTACGCTTCGGAGTGCGGGACCGGGATATTCGCATTCTTCCGCTTATCCGGGCGATCTCTTGTCCTGCGGAAACCGCGACCCGGCTGTCCCTTTCGTTCGGGGAAAAGGCTGTCTGGGAAGAAGATGAGCCGATCGCGACGCGAGCGCTGCCCAAGGGGGCGATCGTATCCGACAAAGGCATTCCTTGGGGCGTACGCCATATTCATGCGCCGCAAGCCTGGGGAAAAACGACCGGGCATCGGGTGAAGGTGGGCGTGATCGATACCGGCGCGGACTATACCCATCCCGATCTGCGGCATTCGCTCGATCGCGGCATCAACCTGATCAACCGAATGGCGCCGCCCCAGGACGACAACGGCCACGGCACGCATATCGCCGGGACGATCGCCGCGGCCAACGAGCTCCAGGGCATGATCGGCGTCGCTCCAAGATCGACGATCTATCCGGTCAAGGCTTTCGATCATAACGGCACCGCCTTCGTCTCCGATATAATTATGGGCATCGAATGGTGCGTCCGCAATCATATGGACGTCGTCAATATGAGCTTCGGCATGCGCACGAAAAGCCGGTCCCTGTTAAACGCCGTCAGCCGCGCTTACCATTCGGGCGTGCTGATCGTCGCCTCTTCCGGCAACGAAGGCCGCGTCGGAGACATCGATTACCCGGCCGGCTTCGGCCAGACGATCGCCGTAGGGGCGACGAACCGGGCCGGACGCGTCGCCAAATTTACGAATCGCAGTCCGCTCATCGACATTTTCGCTCCCGGCGACCGGATCGTGTCCACGTGGCTGAGGGGCAAGCACCGCGAGATGAGCGGCACGTCTATGGCCACTTCGCACGTGACGGGCGCGATCGCCCTGCTCCTCGCGCTCAAGCCGGGACTTACTCCGGGACAGATCAAATCGATCGTCAAAAACTCCGCCGTTCCCCTAAGAAACGCTAAAGCCCCCCGGACGGCCGGAGAGCTTTGCGTGACGCGCATTTTGAACGCAGCGGATCGATTGTGAACGTTACATTTTATCGGGAGCGGACACGCCGACGAGCGCCAGCGAGTTCGCGATCGCGATTCGGATCGCGGCAAGCAACTGCAGGCGGGCCTGGCTCTGCCCGGCATCCTCGGTAATCACTCGCTCCGCCTTATAGTAGCTGTGGAACTGGGAGGCCAGCTCGTACACGTAGCGGATGATCGCATGAGGCGCATAAATCCGCGCCGCTTCCGCGATCGTCTCCGGCAATTCGCCGATCTTGCGCAGCAGATCAAGCTCCTGTTCGGCGGTCAGCCGGGTCAGATCGGCCTCCTGCCAAGCCCTTACCGTTACTCCCTGCTCCTCGGCCTGACGGAAAATGCTGCATATTCTCGCATGCGCGTACTGGACGTAGAACACGGGATTTTCGTTGGATTTCGACACGGCCAAATCCATGTCGAAATCCAAGTGGGAATCCATGCTCCGCATCGAGAAGAAATAGCGAATGGCGTCGACGCCGACCTCGTCCATGAGATCCTCCATCGTGATCGCCTTGCCCGTGCGTTTGGACATTTTCACCTTCTCGCCGTTCTGGAACAGGCTGACCATCTGGGCGATCAGCACGGTCAGCTTGTCCGGATCGTTGCCCATCGCGGCCATCGCCGCCTTCATCCGCGGAATGTAGCCGTGGTGGTCGGCCCCCCAGATGTTGATCAATTGGTCGTAGCCCCGATCGTATTTATCCCTATGGTACGCCGCGTCCGGCGTTAAGTACGTATAGCTGCCGTCGTTCTTCACCAGAACGCGGTCCTTGTCGTCGCCGAACGCAGTGGACGCGAGCCAGACCGCTCCGTCCTGGTCGTATACGTGCCCCTTCGCCCTCAGCGCGGCGAGCACCTCCGTCACTTTGCCGGTCTCATAGAGGGAGGTTTCGCTGTACCATTCGTCGAAGCGAACCCCGAAGCGCGCCAGATCGCGTTTGATCTTGGCCAGCTCCTTGTCCAGTCCGTAACGGCGGAAGAACGCGAACCGCTCTTCGTCGGACAGCGACAGCAGCCGTTCTCCCTCCTCCTCCGCCAGCTCCTTGGCGAAGCCGACGATATCTTCGCCGTAGTAGCCGTCTTCCGGCATTTCCGCATCCTGCCCCAGCGCTTGCCGATAGCGGGCCTCGAGCGACTTGGCCAGATTGTTCACCTGATTGCCGGCATCGTTAATATAGTACTCGCGCGTCACCTCGCACCCGGCCGCCTCCAGCACGTTGCAGAGCGCGTCCCCTACGGCCGCTCCCCGGGCGTGTCCGAGGTGAAGGCTGCCCGTCGGATTGGCGCTGACGAATTCGACTTGAACCTTCCTGCCTTGCCCCGCTTCCGCGTGGCCGTACTTCTCCCCCCGGGTCAGCGCTTCTCCGATGACCGGATACAGACAGCTCTTGTCGAGACGGAAATTGATGAAGCCCGGACCGGCGATTTCCGCCGACCGTACGAAGGCCCGTCCTTGCTCCAGCTTGCCGATCAATTCCTCCGCGATCTGCCGCGGATTCTTCTTGGCGATCTTCGACAGCTGCATCGCCAGATTCGTCGCCAAATCCCCGTGCGCCTTGTCCTTCGGCACCTCCAGCGCGATCGCCGGCAGCTCGTCCTTGTCCGCGACCAGGCCCGCCGCGAGCGCGGCGTCCGCCAATGCCTCTTTGACTTGTAGTTGCAATTGCTCCAATACGCCCATCCTGCTTATTCCTCCCGAATATCCAGCCGGATGCGGAAGCTTCCGACTTTCTGATCTTGCATGAGCAAGTCGTACGACCATTCCACGCTGCCGCCGGATTCCGACAGCCTGCTGTTCAGCCGCGAAGTGTGCGCCTGCACGGCATGAAGCCCGTACGGCGTTTCCATTTTGCCCGCGGCTAGCTCTCCCTTCCTGAACCTCTGTTCCAGGAAGATGGCGCCCCGCCGTCTGAGCTGCAGCTCGTTCTCATGGATGAACAGCGTATTGTTCGCCTCCACCCCGTTCTCGTCGGGCTCTTCGGCATAGGTTAGCGCCCAGCCCGTCTTCAGGCGGAACAGTTCCCCCGGCATCTCGGATCGCTGCACGCCCCCGTCCTGCTGCCAGCTCCGGAACTCGACCCGCACCTTCCGCTTGTCCGGCATATTCCACGCTCTCTCCTACGTCTCATACTCTTTTTACTACTATATACAGAAGCCCCCGTCAATTCAAATCGGGCGTCCGGCGATCGCGCGCCTTATCGCCTCGCGCAGCTTGCCGCGGGAATAGGGCTTCACCAAGTATTCCGACACGCCAAGCCTCCGCGCCCGTTCCTGCTCCTCGAAGGCGCTCGACACGACGATCGGCACGTTCCGCAGGCGTTCGTCCCGCCGGATGCTTTCCGCGACCTTCCAACCATCCGTTCCCCGCTCCAGCACGAGGTCCAACACGACAGCGGCGGGAATGAACGCTTCCAGCGCCCGCATCGCCGCCTCTTCGTTCGAGTAGCGGCTTACTCCGTAGCCCGCGGCTTCCAGCTCGTCCGCCAGCAGATCCGCCAAGTCCGGATCGTCTTCGATCAGATAGATCTCCGCCGAACCTCCGCGTTCCGCGCTTGCCGCCGCTTCGCTTCTCCATGCTTCGGCCGGCTCCGCCGGCAAGGGAAGCAGCAGGGAAAACGTGCTGCCTTGGCCGTAGACCGACGAAGCGAACACCTTGCCCCCGTGAACGTCCATGATCTCCTTGACGATCGCCAGTCCGAGGCCGGTTCCGCCGATCTCGCGGCGATCCGAATTGTCCACCCGGTAGAACTTGGCAAACAATCCGGGCAGCGCATCCGGCGGAATGCCCAACCCCTCGTCGGTCACGTCGATTCTGAGCTGCCGTTCCTCCACGCTGCACGCCACCGTCACGGTTCCGCCTTCGGGGGAATATTTTACGGCATTGCCGATCACGTTCATCAGCGCTTGCTTCAGCTTGTCCGCGTCCGCATGCGCTTCCCTTTCCTCCGTATTCCGAATCCATTCGAATCGGTGGATCGGCGACGCCACCTGCTGCATCTCCAACACTTCCCGGATGAGCAAGAATACGTCCGCTTTCTTGAATTCGTACGTTTGCCTCCCGGATTCCATCCGCTGCAAATCCAGAAAATCGTTGATCAGGGCCGTCAGGCGCGTCGCTTCCTTGTGGATGGTCCGAATGTATTTTTTCCGCCTCTCCGGCGCCAGCTCCTTGTACAGCAGCAGCTCCGCAAAGCCGAGCACGCTGGCGAGCGGCGTTCTTAGCTCATGGCTGACCGTACTGACGAATTCCGATTTCACGCGGTCCATCTCGAATTCGTTCGTCACGTCGCGGTGGACGAATAGCGTGCCGATCCTTTCCTTCCCCTGATACAGCGGCTCGTAGTACATCTGAACGTGGCGCTTATCCGCACCCTCCCACTCGTAAACGATGCTCTTGGCCTCGGTGTCTTGGCCTTCCACGATATCGGCAATGAATCTTTCGAACGGGACGGGATCCTTCACGAACGGCTGAATGTAAGCGCCGTATTGTTCGATCGTCGGATTCCAGCCCCGGCCGGCGTCGTCGCCCATCATCTTGAGCCATCTGGAGTTGACGAGCACCGTCGTCCCTTCCTTGTCGATCAGTTGAACCCCTTCATGAAGCGAATCCAGCGCGTCCTGCACCATTTGGCGCTGTCTCTCGGCTTTCTCGTACAGCTCCAGCTTGTCGAGAGAGATCGAGATTTGCTTGGCGAACGCGGACGCCTCCGCCTCCTCTTGGTCCGACAACGCCGGCCCGATCCGGGTAAGCACGATGCAGGCCGTCGCCTGGCCGTCGGAGTTCAGTACGGGCAAGTAAAAATCGCAAGCCTTCAGACCGTCCGACGCGCCGTGATACCCCAGCTCGACGGATGAAGCCGGGCGTTCGAGCGAATAGGGCAATTTGCTTTCCGTAGCGCGGGCAAGCAGCCCTTCGTTCGCCGCGGCCGCGAATCTGAGGATCGCATCCTCGGACAAGCCGTATGCGGCGAGATCCCGGTCCGCGGTCAAGCGAACGATAATCCCTTTGTCCGCTTTCATAAAGCGAACCATATTGCGAATGATGCTCTTCAGCAGCTCCGTCCGATCGAGCGTGTTCGCCAGCGCCTGCACGAATTCGTTGCGCCGCCGGAGCTCCGCCTCGTTCTCTTCCTTATTGGCGAGCGCCCTCGTCAGCTTCTCCTGCTGCGACTGCAGCTGGTCCTGCTGCGCCAGCAGCTCCTCGTTCTGGGCCAGCAGCTCTCCGGCCTTGGCCTGAATCTCGGACATCATCGCTTCCAGGGCGCGCGCAAGGCCCCCGATCTCGTCCTGTCTGTCGGTATACCGGATTTCCTGATCGCGTCCCGCGGCGAACTGCTTCGCGTTCGAGGCCAATCTGCTGATCGGCAGTCCGAAATCCCTTGCCGCCATGAAGATGACGACGCCCGATAAAGCCACGATCGCCGCAATGTAAACGATAAATTGAACGCTGCTCTTCGTCACGGATTCCGCCAGATACGCGTTCGTCTCCTCCAGGCCCTGCTGATACGCCGTGTGCAGCTCCCTCGTATCCCGGACCAGAAGCTCCAGCGTTCGTCCTCCCTCCGAAGAGAACATGGCATGCAGCGCGGAACGGTCGTTGGACCGCGCGAGCCGCGACGCTTCGGGAAGCCAGCCTTTGAAAAACCGCTCGCCGAACCGTTCCAACGACGCCGCGAATTCGGTCTCCCTCGCTTCCAGCGACAGCCCGGAATACTCGGCCGCGACGCGTTCGAGCTTCTCGCCTTCGCTTGCCGCAAGCGCGTATTCTCCTTCGTCCAGCAGGGCTAAATAGGCGTAGGCATGATTCCCGATTCCGCTCAAGCGCAGTAAAGCCTCTTGCATCAATTGCTGCTTAAGCTTGTACCGATCTTGGGCTTCCCGGTACTCGCTCTGGATTTGGCGGTCGCCCTGGTAGATAAACCCCGCTCCGATAAATACGAGCGCAAGAAGCGCGAGCATCAGGCCCGCGAACCGGGTCGTGATGCTTCTTCTATAATAATGGCTCGCCAGCTTACCCATCGAGCATATCTCCGATCTTCCGCACGAGAGCGAGCGGGCTGAAAGGCTTGGACATAAAGTCGTCCGAGCCGGCATGGATCACCCTGTCCCGTTCCGTCTGCTGGCTCTTGGCCGTTAGCATCAGAATTTTCACGGAATGCCCCTCCGGCATCCGGCGCACCTTCTCGATCACCTCGCAACCGGTGTACTTGGGCATCATATTGTCCAGAACGACGAGATCGTAAGCCCCCGCCGCGATTTTCTCGATCGCCTCTTCGCCGTCGCAGGCGAGGTCGACTTCGTATCCTTCATCCTCGAGCGTATCGGACAACAGCATGCGCAATGCGGATTCGTCTTCCGCTACCAGCAATTTGAACATGAAGTTCACCGCGCTTTCCTCTAGTTGAAATCCATTCGTTGCATCAGCCTGACGATTCTCGTCCGCAAATCCTCCAGCCGGAACGGCTTGGTTACGTAGTCGTCGGCTCCGAGCTTGAGAGCGCGGACGATGTCGTCGTTCCCGGAGCGTCCGGTCAGCATGATCGCCGAATAGCGGTTCGATTCCGGCAGGGAGCGCAAATGCCGCAGCACCTCCAAACCGTCCATTCCCGGCAGCATGCCGTCCAGAATGACGATATAGGACGCCTTCTCCCGGTACCACCCATCCTCCAGGAACTCTTCTCCGGACTTGTACGCGCGAACTTCGCCGCTTCTTCCCGGCCCGCCCGCTTCCAGCAAATATTCCGTCAGCAGCGCCCGGACGATCGGATCGTCGTCGACGATCGCGATCCGCTGCTTCCTTGCCAGCGGCTTGGCTTCCGCATCCCGGTTAACCGCTTCGATCCGGTTGCGTCCGAGCTCCTTCGCTAAATACAGCGCCCGATCCGCCAGCTCCAGCCATTCCCGGCAGCGGGCGGGGTCCGGATCGACGATCTCGATGACGCCCGCGGAGAACGTTACGAGGAGCTCGTCCTCGCGGTCCGCGAAGTCGATGCGGCCGAATTCCTCTCCCAGCCTCGTAAGCAGGGAACGGGCCTCCTCTTCGCGCGTTCTCGGGAGCAGCAGGATGAATTCCTCGCCGCCGTACCGGATCAGGATGTCCGCGGCGCGAATGCGCGGCTTCAAGAACGAAGCGAATTCCGCGAGCACCCGATCGCCGGCGATATGCCCGTAACGGTCGTTGATCGACTTGAAGTGATCCAGATCGACGAGCGCCATCGTGAAGTTCTCCCGAATTCTCTGCGCGTCCAGGCAGAGCGTCCGGTAAGCGTCGTCCAAATACTTGCGGTTGTAGGCCCCGGTCAGCTCGTCGACGAAAACAAGATCGTCCAGCTGTTTTTTGCGGTTCAGCTGCCGCTGAATCCGCACCAGCAGCTCTTCCATATCGAGCGGCTTGTCCAGGAAATCGTCCGCCCCCGTCCGGAACGCCCGCAGACGCGTCTCCCGGGCTGTGTCCACGCTGATGACGGTCGTCGGAATGTAGCGTTTGCGAATCTGCTCCTTGATGGCGTCCATCACCTCGAACCCGTCCTGCTCCGGGATCAGCAGATCGAGAATAAAGCAGTCCGGCGCCCGGTCGTGAAAATAATGAATGGCGAGCGCGGGATTCACGGTCGCGATGACGTAATAGCCTTCCCGCTCCAGCTCTTCCTTCAAATAGTGCAATAGCGCGGCGTCGTCGTCGAGAATGAGAATGAGCGGCTGGTCCCCCGGCTGCTCGTTCTCCGCGGAAGCCGGCGGAGAATGAACCGCTCCGTCCTGCTGGATCTCGTAGCATACGGCGATCAGTTCGATCAAGAAGGTCCTTAGCTTCTCGGGCTCCCACGGCTCGTCTTCGGAACGGCGGCGGATCCTCTCCAGCAGTTCCCCGGAAACGCCGTAAAGCCCGGTCAAGCCGATCGTGCCCGACGTTCCTTTCACCGAATGCAAAAACCGCTCCGCTTCCGCATGGGAAATGGCAGAGCTCGATTCAAACCATATTTCCAGTTGCTTGCGAATGTTGGCCAGCAACGCGTCTTGGTACTTCTGCACGGGAACCCTCCTGAAGCGCGACCTGTAGCTTCTCCATTATATCGGATATTTCCGGGACGGTGGTGATGGATTCCGCAAAGACCCGCGATTCCCGCCGAATACCGACGGATTGCGACAACGCCGGCGCCGACGCCGATTCCGACGATTGTCATCCGGACGGAATCTGGCTATAATGGTACAAATAGTGAAAACGACGATGAACGAGAGAGTACTTCGTCCTTCCTGACCATAGCGAGCCGGGGCGGTGAAAGCCGGCGCAGGAGCCGAAGGAACCGCACTCGGGAGTCGACCCCCTGAACCGCCCCGACCGCGGGCAGTAGGGAGGTCCGGCGCTGAGCCGTTACCTTTTAACGAAGCGGCTTCCCCCTGCGGGAAAGCCAGAAGAGTGGTACCGCGGAATCGACCTCCGTCTCTTTATGGGACGGGGGTTTTTGGCGTTCCGGCGCAACTTCCGCATATTAAGGAGGAAACTGCTATGCTGTTGAACCAAGCATCCGCCATTTTGGCGCCGTATGTCGATCTTGCTCCCGAGGAACTGCGCGCGAGGCTGGAAATTCCGCCCGAGCAGAAGCTGGGAGACGTCTCGCTGCCGTGCTTCCCGTTCGCCAAGACGCTCAGGCAATCCCCTGCCGTTATCGCCCAACGGCTCGCCGAGAAAATCAACGCCGACCGCGACGACTTGCGGGCCGAATTGGCGGGCGGCTACCTGAACCTCGTCTTCAGCGGGGCGCATTGGAGAAGCGAATTCGTAGAACGAGCGCTGAGCGAGGGCTTCGGACGCTCCGCGGACGGGGCAGGCAGGAGGGTCGTCATCGACATGTCTTCCCCGAATATCGCCAAGCCGTTCGGCATCGGCCACCTGCGTTCGACGATGATCGGCAACGCTTTGGTCCGCCTGTACCGGGCGATGGGCTACGACGCGTACAACGTCAACCACATCGGGGATTGGGGTACGCAATTCGGCAAGCTGATCGTCGCGTATTTGAAATGGGGAGACAAGCAAGCGCTGGAACGGGCGCCGATTCGGGAAAGCTTGCGGCTGTACGTGGAATTCCACCGTCAGGCGGAGCTGGAGCCGGAGCTCGAGGACGAGGCGAGGGAAGCGTTCGCCAAGCTGGAGCGCGGCGATGCCGCGATGCGCGAGCTGTGGCGTTATTTCGTCGATGAAAGCCTGAAGGAGTTTCGGCGCGTGTACGAACGCCTTGGCGTCGCTTTCGATTCCTATGCGGGCGAGAGCTTCTACAACGACAAGGTCGATCCCGTCGTGCGCAAGCTGGAAGAGCTGTCCCTCCTGGAGGAGGACGCGGGCGCCAGAATCGTCCGGCTGGAGGAGGAGGGCATGCCGCCGTGCCTCATTCTGAAAAAAGACGGCTCGACGATCTACGCGGTCCGCGATCTCGCCACCGCCCTCTACCGAAAAGAGGAGCTGAAGGCGGACGAAATCCTGTACGTCGTCGGAGCCGAGCAGAGCCTGCATTTCCAACAGGTGTTTGCCGTGCTGCGCAAAATGGGACACGAATGGGCCGCGAACTGCCGTCACGTCCCTTTCGGACTGATCACGTTCGCGGGCAAGAAGATGTCGACGCGCAAAGGCAAGGTCGTCATGCTGGAGGAGGTGCTTGACGAAGCGGCCGAACGGGCTAGACGCATCATCGACGGGAAAAACCCCGATCTTCCGAACAAGGAAGAGGTGGCCGAGGCCGTAGGCGTCGGAGCGATCGTCTTCGGCGATTTGAAGCATCACCGCCAACTATCGGTCGATTTTAATCTGGAGGAGGCCGTCAGCTTCGACGGCGAGACGGGGCCTTATTTGCAATATACTCATGCGCGGATATGCAGCCTGCTGCGGAGAGGCGAATACGAGGAGCTTCGCGGCGGTCGCGCCGTCGACGGGAACCATCTGTCCGCGGAGCAAGCTTGGGCGTGCATCAAGACGCTGGCCGGGTACGAGAGCGCGATCCGGGAAGCCGTGCGCCTGAACGAACCGTACGCGGTCGCCAAGTATCTGCTCGCCCTCGCCAAGGACTTCAACCGTTTCTACAACTCGGGGAAAATATTGGGCGAGGGGGCGGACGAGGCCGAGGTCTTCTCCAAATTGAGCCTGTCCGCGGCCGTCGCCGGCGTTCTCCGCGATGGACTTAATCTGCTCGGAATCCGGGCCCCTCGCGAAATGTGACGAATGTAACGCGCGTCACTCGAACGAAATCTGCACTTTCATGTCCGACCGGCGGCGGTCGCCCCGGAAAAACTCGAGGGCTCCCTCCAGGCTCAGCTCCCGGGTGACGAGATGTCCCACCGAGAGGCGGCCGGCCTCCAGCCAGGCGAGCGCCGGAGCGAACGTATGGTTCAGCGCCATGGAGCCGATCAGCGTCCACTCCATCTGATAGAGCCCGAACGTCCGCAGCGCCACCGTCGCCTCCTCCGTCGTCACGCCGAATTGCACGTAGCGGCCGCAGGGGCCGAGATACTGGAAGCTGTCCTCGATCACGCGGGGAAGGCCCGTCGTATCGACGACGATGTCGAAGCCGTTCTTGCCCCGTCGATCTTCAAGCTCCCCGGCAACCCGGCCGCCCGGGACGGTTCTCGTCGCTCCCCACTTGGCCGCCATCTCCAGCTTCTCTTCCGCGAGGTCGACGACGACAAGCTCGGATACGCCGGACATCGCCAGCGCCTGAACCCATTGCTGCCCCATCGCGCCGGCCCCGAACAGCAGCGCGCGGTCGCCCGTCCCGGGCTTCAGTCTCCGGAGCGCCTGCACGACGCAGGCGACCGGTTCTACCAGCGCCCCTTCCGCGAAGCTCAACCGGTCGGACAAGCGCATCGCCAGTTCCGCGGGCACCGCCACGTACTCCGCCATCGCGCCGGGGAGCGTCACTCCGATCGCCGCCCAGCGCTCGCAATGGTTCGCGCGGCCGGACAAGCAGAAGCGGCAGCGGCCGCACGACAGGTTCGGATCCGCGCTGACGCGGTCTCCCGTCCGGAATCCTTCGACTCCTTCCCCGACTTCGCTGACGACGCCCGAAAACTCGTGTCCGGGAACGATCGGGTAAGGGGACAAATACTCCCCGTTATAAATA
>JAEZZE010000328.1 GCA_023418755.1 Bacillota bacterium
TGGGGAGGCGTTTATCGTGGCTTTCAAAATTGCGTTTGTCGGAGCAGGGAGCATCGGGTTCACTAGGGGCCTGCTGCGGGATCTGCTCAGCGTACCGGAATTCAAGGGGATCGAGGTTGCTTTTACGGACATCAACCCCGACAATTTGGACAGAGTCGCGAGATTGTGCCAGAGAGACATCGAGGAGAACGGCCTGTCCGTTCGAATCCAGGCGACGACCGATCGTCGCGAAGCGTTGGCGGGAGCGAAATACGTGATCTGCACGATACGCGTGGGCGGATTGGAGGCGTTCTCCACCGACGTGGAAATTCCGCTTGCGTACGGGGTCGACCAATGCGTCGGGGATACGCTGTCGGCGGGCGGCATTATGTACGGTCAGCGCGGAATCGCCGAGATGCTGAACATCTGCCGGGACATCCGGGAGGTTGCGGCGGAAGGCGCGCTGCTGCTCAACTACGCGAATCCGATGGCGATGCTGACCTGGGCGTGCAACCAGTACGGAGGAGTTCGCACGATCGGACTGTGCCACGGCGTTCAAGGCGGGCACCGGCAGATCGCCGAGGCGTTCGGCTTGAAGAAGGAAGAAGTCGATATCGTCTGCGCGGGCATCAATCACCAAACGTGGTACGTTCGCATTCGCCATAACGGCGAGGATCTGACGGGCAAGCTGCTGGAGGCGTTCGAGAGGCACCCGGATTTCAGCCGCACGGAGAAGGTGCGCATCGACATGCTCCGCCGTTTCGGCTACTACAGCACGGAATCGAACGGGCATCTAAGCGAATACGTCCCGTGGTACCGGAAACGTCCGGAAGAGATCGGGCAATGGATCGATCTCGGAAGCTGGATCAACGGAGAGACCGGCGGGTACTTGCGGGTATGCACGGAAGGACGCAACTGGTTCGAGACCGAGTTCCCGAATTGGATGAAGGAGCCGGCGATGAAGTACGCCGCGGAAGAGCGCGGAGAAGAGCACGGGTCCTATATCGTCGAAAGCCTGGAGACGGGGCGCATCTATCGCGGGCACTTCAACGTCCGCAATAACGGCGTCATCGAAAACTTGCCGGACGACGCGATCATCGAAGCTCCGGGATACGTAGACCGCAACGGCGTATCGATGCCGGTCGTCGGCAAGCTGCCGCTCGGTCCCGCCGCCGTGTGCAACGCCAGCGTCTCCGTTCAAAGGCTGGCCGTCGAAGCGGCGGTAAACGGGGATGACAAGCTGCTGCGCCAGGCGTTCATGATGGACCCGCTCGTCGGCGCGGTGTGCGATCCGAACGAAATCTGGCAGATGGTCGACGAGATGCTGGTCGCGCAGGAAAAGTGGCTGCCGCAATACGCGGAGGCGATCGCGGATGCGAAGGCGAGGCTGGCCGAAGGGAAGCGCATGCCTACGAAGATCGGGTATCAAGGCGCCGCGCGGCTGCGAGTCAAGAGCGTCGAGGAGATGATGCTGGACCGCGAAGCCGCTAACCGGAATGCCGGGGAGTCGGACAAAGGGAAGGAGCGCGCGAAAATATCCGGGTAGGGCGCGCCCCGTAAGACGATCCGCAGCCGGCAGGCTAGCGGATCGTCAGCGTCCCCAGAGGATAACGTCCGTCCGCCCGCCTGTTGTCCATCGCGAATTGAACCCCCGGCCGACCGGTATCCGGATCGACGATCGCCGCGGCAAGCGTATAGTCGCCCGGTGCGATCCCTTTCGGTATCGGGTAATCTGCTTGCTCTTCCGCGGTTCCGGGAAGCCATTTTCTGATGTCGATTTTGGTCGTATACCGGCTGACCGTCACCCCTTCTTCGTTAATCAGGGACAGCTGGAACGGCCATTCGAAATAAAACGGAGCGATCCCGCGGTTAAGCACCCGCAAGTCGACCGTCAAAGACTCTCCCGGGCTAATCCCGCTCGCATAAGAGGCTTCGGAAATGACGTAGCGGTAGCCGATCGTGGCGAGGAACCGATCGATGTTCATCTGCAGCGGACCTCCCCGTTTTTCTTCGGCGGGTCCTCGCGGTCCGATCCACGAGAGGTGGGTGAGGCGAGCCTGTCTGATCGTCTCCTTGATCGAGGAGTCCGTGAAATAGCGGTCCCCGTCCGCGAATTCGCCTCCGCTCGGAGCGTTCACCCAGAAGTTGAGCATTGAGGGCTCCTGTTCCTTGGTCAGCCAGGATACATATCCTTTCGTATACCATTTATAAAATTCCTCGACCGTCGATTCCTTGTTGCCGAACGCGTCGTTAAACAGCCCGAAGCCGTATTTCTTGGCGATGGCAAGCGGCCTTCGAGCGAGCAGCGGTTTGTCGGGGAAGCTCTCGACGTAAGGCAAGACATATTGATCCGTCACTTTTCTCGTCGGAAAAGGAATTTTATCCCCCGATTGATCCCAAGTATGCCATTCTCCCCAGTGCCCGATGCTTCCCAATTGGATAAACGCGATGTCGGGATTGTCGTTGTATCGCTCTCCCAGAGCTTCGATCAACCGGGCATGATTCGAGATCAACGCCGGATGGCTGTAATCCGGACTAAAGCCCCGTCCGTAGTCGACGTCGTACCAAGAGCCTTTCCCGTCCATTTCTTCGTACAGCCATTCCGGGATATCCCTATGGGATTCGTCTCCGGGATAATCCAGGATGACCCGAAGAACGAGTCGCACTCCTTCTTGCTTCCATCTTGCCAACTGAATTTCCCGCTCGAAGGCTTCGAATTCGAATCGGCCCTTCACCGGCTCCAGATCCTTCCAAAAAATGTTCGCATGGGCTAACGTATACGGCTGCTGGCCGCCTTTGCCCCGTGCGTCTACGGAAAAACCCATAAACGGATTCGCGAGCACGGCGTCCGTTTCTTCGAAACGGGAGGTCGTCTTGGACTCGGCTTTGCCGGCAAAAACGGCGCTTAAAGCCCAAAGTTCAATGCCGACGAGAACGGTCAAAACGAGCCAAACAAGCTTTGTTCGCTTTTGCACGAATGTTCCCTCCTCTTCAAGGTGATCAAAAAAATTTTTTCAATAAAATTTTAATAATGAGATCATTCGTTAAAATAATTGCTGTTCTATGAATCTGGGAGTTTGTACCTAGTTCATGCTTTGGAAAAACTCTGGGAAAATGTGGTACAGTTGTTCAGAATTTGTTTAGAACTGTCGAGTAGAATGATGGGATGATGCTGAACTATGAGAAATAAGGTGATACGAGAATGAGAGTGCTAGTTACGGGCGGATACGGATTTATTGGGTCTTTCGTCGCAGAGAAGTTTTTCCAAGAAGGTTGCGAGGTAACTATCATAGACGATCTTTCGACAGGAAACAAGAGCAACCTCGATATTAAACATCACTCCTACATTCACTCGGTAGAAGACCGGAACTGCGAAGAAATCTTCCGAAGCCATCGCTTTGACGTAGTCGTTCACTTGGCGGCCCAGATCAACGTGCTGAAATCGATCGAAAATCCCCGGCTGGACGTCAAGACGAACGTGCTCGGACTGACGAACATGTTGAGCCTCGCGCGGAAATACGGCGTCAAGAAATTCATTTTCGCCTCTTCGGCCGCGGTGTACGGGAACAACGAGGAATTGCCGCTGACGGAGGGCTCGGCATGCGAGCCGATCTCTCCTTACGGCATGAGCAAGCTGGTCGGAGAGATGTACTGCCGCAAATGGACCGAATTGTACGGACTCGAGACGCTTTGCTTCCGCTTCTCCAACGTTTACGGTCCGCGTCAGGGAAGCATCGGCGAAGGCGGAGTCGTCTCGACGTTCATGGAGCGCGCCCTGGCGGGCAAAGAGCTGCAGCTGCACGGGAGCGGAGAACAGACGCGGGATTTTATCTTCGTGGAGGATGTGGCACATGCGATCTACCGCGCGTCGTATACCGATTTGACGGGGGTTTACAATCTGTCCACCAAGACGAGGACGAGCGTAAACCGTCTGATCGAAGAGTTATCCGACGCGCACGGCCAAGTCAAAATCGCTCGCAAGGACAGAAGGCAAGGGGATATCGAGCATTCTTGCCTGGATAACTCGAAGATCGGCCGCGACCTGGATTGGGCTCCGAAGTATTCGATTTCGGACGGAATAGCGAAGACGTACGAATGGTTTGCGAGCGATTCGCGCAAAGCCGAACCGGACGCGTCGGGGGAACCGCGGCAAACTTCCTGGTTGATCCGAATGTTGAAAATCGCGCTGCCGTACGCGGAGAACGCGATCGTCTTCGGACTCACGGCTTGGCTTACGTTGATGCTCTCCAACACGATGTACGATTTTATCGATCTTAAAATGCTCTACATCATCGTCATGGGCATCGCGTACGGCAATCGGCAGTCCATTCTAGCGGTGGCGATGTCCACGGGACTTTACGTATATCAGCAAACGTCGAACGGGCACGAGCTGTTGTCGATCTTGTACGATACCGACTTTTTCTTCCTGATCGCCGTCTATTTGTTCATCGGGCTGATCGTGGGCTACGCCATCGAGAGGAAGAACAGCGCCCTGAAGACGGCAAAGCGCCGACTGGAAGCTCTTGACGAGAAGCACGCGTTCCTGAACAACGTCTACAACGAAACCCGGCTCGTCAAGGAAGAACTCCAGCAGCAGATCATGAACAACGGGGACAGCTTCGGCAAAATTTATTCCGTCACCAAAGAGCTGGAGAGCCTGGAGCCGGAGAAAATATTCGCGTCGACGGTCAGCGTCGTCGAGTCGATCATGAAATCGAAATCGGTAGCCATCTATACGGTCAATCGCTATCAAAGCTATCTCCGGCTGATCGCGAATTCGAACGGAACGGACTTCGCGGCCGCGAAGTCGCTCAAAACGGAAGAGCATCCGTATATTGCCGAAGTGCTGGCCGACAAGAAGATGTTCGTCAACAAGGAGCTTCGGGGGGATGTCCCGCTGCTCGCCGCCCCCGTGCTGAACAACGGGGAAGCGATAGCGGTCATCGTTCTTAACGGCATGCCATTCGAGAACTTCACGCTGTACTACCAAAACCTGTTCAAGATTACGATAGAGCTCGTATCCTCCGCCTTGTCGAGGGCGCTGTCGTTCGTGGAAGCGACCGGCAACCAACGATATGTGGAAGGGACGTCCATTATGCTTCCGGAAGTGTTCGCCGAGATCTTCGACAGCAAGAAGCTGGCCTTCTCGAAGCACGGGGTCGAGTATTCGCTGCTGACGTTCGACCCGGACGGAGACAACCGGCTTACGCTTCAAGAAGCCGCCGAAGTCGCATCCCGCTCGCTTAGGGAAACGGATTACATCGGATTGGGAGAAGACGGCAGGCTGCTCGTGCTCCTGTCCAACTCCAACAAGGAAGAAGCCCAATTCGTACTGGACCGATTTAAGCAGAACGGTGTTCATATGATGTTGGCCGGAGAGGATTTAAGAGATGTGGTATAGCTTGTATGCGGCTTACTTGGTCATCGGCGCCGCGGCGATCGTCGTCGGGTATCGGGAACAGAAGCGGGAATGGGCCATGCGATTCCTGATTATCGCGGCTCTTCCCGTTATCGGATTTTTGATGCCGTTGTTTTGGCCCAAGCGCTGGCAAGACAGCGACGAGAGCAAAGAGGAGCGGTTTAATCAGATCGTCCGGATCGAGAGAACGGACGACTGGGAGATTCTGGCTCGTCCGGTCGGCTCCGCCGAGAAGGAGATGAATGTCGTGCCGCTTGAAGAAGCGCTTCTCGTCAACGACTTGTCCACTCGCCGGAAAATGATGATCGACTTGCTCAAGAAGGATACCCTCGAATATATCGACGTGATCCAGATGGCCGTGCGCAACGAGGACACGGAGACGTCCCATTACGCCGTCAGCGCGATCGTGGAGCTGAAGCGGAAGCTGACGCTGGCGATTCAGGAGCTGTCGGTCAAGTTCGAGGAGGACAAATCCGATCCCTATCTGCTAAGAGCCTACGCGGACGTCTTGAAAGCCTACATGAACAGCGGATATTTGGACGAACGTACGCTGCTGAAGCACAAGATTACGTATGTCGATTTGTTGGACAGGCTAATCGCGGCAAGCCCGGAGCTGCCGGCGACTTACGAAGACAAGGTCGATACCGAGCTCGAGCTGAATCGGCTCGATGCCGCCGAGGAGACGGGCAAGCTGTATTTGGAACGCTTCCCGAGACTTGAAGGGGCCTATCTTTCCCTGATGAAGGTCTATTATTATCGCCGATCCTATGCCCAACTGCAAGCCGTAAAGGAAAGTCTTCAACAATCTCCGCTGCGATTGTCGAACCAGGCGCTGACGGCCGTTCGGTTCTGGTCGACGAAGGAGAGTGGTTGACATAGGCGCTTCAAAATTTCGGCTAAAACGAAACGTATACATCATTCTGGCCGGCGTGCTTGCACTGGCGTTGATCTACCTCGTCGCGCAGTCCCCTTACGTTCTGCAATTTTATCGCCACGACAATCGGTTGGCCAAGGAGTGGCGTCCCGTTCATGCCGTTTCCGGCCCGATTCCGCAATCCGGAGATCCGTTCTGCGTCGCGACGAACGGTTCGGATCCGTTTAACGTAACGATCGCCGAGCAAATCGAACAGGTGCTGCGCTACATGAAGAAACCGTTCGTGAGCGTCGATATCAGCAAGGCGGAATTGGACGTAGAACCGTGCGAGTCCGTCATCGTCTCGTCAAGCTACTGGGGCCAGCTGGGGGACCTGGATCGCTTGGATCGTTACGTCTCCGATGGCGGGTACGTGATGTTCGCCGTCACTCCGGACGTAGACGATGCGTTCTACCGGCTATACCGCAAGACGGGGATTCTCAATGCGGGAACTTACGGAACCCTGTCCGGAATCCGCTTAACGTCCAATGTGCTGATCGGCAATCGGGATTTGGCCATCGAAGACGATTTCATTACGAATTCTTCCTTGTTCGTGGAGTTGGATGCCAAAAGCCGAGTTCTCGCAACGTCCTACACGGGAACGCCGTTACTGTGGGAATACGAATACGGCGACGGGAAGTTTATGATGTTCAACGGCACGATGCTTCAAGAGAAATCCAGCCGCGGCTTGATCGCGGGAGCGATCGGACTGCTCGTTCCCGACTTCATCTATCCGGTGTTCAATGCCAAGCTCATGTACATCGACGATTTTCCGGCTCCGATCGCCAAGGGCGTCAACGAGGAGATCTATCGCGAATACAATCGGGACATCCCGTCTTTTTTCGCCGAAGTATGGTGGCCGGACATGCTTAAAGCGGCAAGCCGTCACGACATCAAGTACACGGCCGTTCTAATCGAGTCTTATAACGACAACGTGGACCTTCCGTTCGCCGACCCCGTCGACGCGGATTTGAAGGGGCTGATCTCCTACGGCCGGGAAGTGCTGAAGAGCGGCGGGGAAATCGGCCTGCACGGTTACAACCATCAGTCGTTGCAAAGAGACCCGACGGTTGCGGACGCTTACGGCTACAAAAAATGGAGCGACACGGAATCGATGGCGGAATCCGTTCGGGAGGCGCTGAGGTTCTTCCGGAAGGCCCTTCCGAACTACGCGATGAACTCGTACGTTCCTCCTTCCAACGTATTGTCAGCCGAAGGCCGCGAGGCATTAAAAGCGGGCTGGCCCGAGCTGGCGATTATTTCGTCGCTGTACGGCGATGATGCGACGGGCTTTTCCTACGTCCAGGAATTCGAGGTTGCCGAAGACGGGATTCTGGAGCTCCCGAGGGTCACTTCCGGTTATGTGGACCGCGCGTTCGACAGCTGGTTGGAAGCGAACGTCGCGACGACGCACGGGTTTTTCTCGCATTTTATTCATCCCGACGATTTGTTCGATCCGGAGCGAAACGAAGGAAAAAACTGGAGCGAGCTGTACGAGGGTTTTTCCGGTAAATTGGCGCGAGTCGAATCCACCTTTCCTTGGATGACGCCGTCCGCTTCGACGGAAGCGGGAGTACGCGTGTCGAACACGTTGGCCGCCCAAGTGGAACTGCAGCGAGACGGCGATAAAGTCGTCGGCCGAATTCGCCCTTTCCGCGACTCCGTATTTTTTATCGTTAGAACGGAAGCGGCCTTCAAGAACCTAAGCGGCTGCAAGGTGCAGAAAATCGACGAGAATACTTACCTATTGACGGCTACCGGCGAGCAGTTTCAATACCAGTTAAGCAGGTGATCGATTTGAGGATATGCATAATCGCGGAAGGCTCCTACCCGTATATAACCGGCGGGGTGTCCACTTGGATACACTCTCTCGTTCGAAGCATGCCCGAGCATGAATTCGTCATTTATACGATCGGAGCCAAGGAGAGCCAGAGAGGCAAGTTTCGTTACGAGCTTCCCTCCAACATCGTTTCCGTCAAGGAAACGTTTCTGGACGAATACCAGCGCGAGCAGGGAGAATGGGGACACCGCTTCCGGTTGACGCCCAAGCAGCGCGAAGTGATGGGAGCGCTGCTCGGCACGGACGAACGGATGGATTGGGTCGGCTTGTTCGAACTGCTGCGGTCGGAGGCGTTCCAAGTCGCCTCCGACTTTCTGATGAGCAAGGATTATTTCGACATTCTGGTCAAGCTTTGCCGCGAACGGTACGATCAGGTTCCGTTCACGGAAATGTTCTGGACGGTTCGTTCCATGATTTTGCCCCTGTTTATCGGAGTCCGGCAGGAAATTCCCGAAGCCGATCTGTATCACAGCGTATCCACCGGCTATGCCGGAGTCATCGGAGGCCTGGCGAAGCAGCTGTACGGCAAGCCGTTCATTCTGACCGAACACGGGATATACTCCCGCGAGCGAGAGGAAGAAATCATCAAGGCCGATTGGGTCAAAGGTTACTTCAAGGATTTGTGGATCGAATATTTCTATCGCTTGTCTTCATGCGCGTACGATTACGCCGACAAAGTCATCACCTTGTTTAACCGCAATCGGGAAATCGAAATCGAGCTCGGCTGCGATCCGAATAAAATCGAGCTGATCCCGAACGGGGTCGAGATCGAAGACTTCCAGAGCATCGTTCGCGGCGAACCGGACGGAGCCGTCAGACTCGGCGCCATCGTCCGCGTCGTACCCATCAAAGACATCAAGACGATGATCCATAGCTTCGCGCTCGTCAAACAACAAGTCCCTCGCGCGGAGCTGCACATCATGGGCGGTACGGACGAAGACCGGGAGTACTACGAGGAGTGCTTGCAGCTGGTCGAGACGCTTCAAGTGAGCGACGTTATTTTCACCGGAGAGGTTCAGGTCAAGGAACGGCTGGGACGAATGGATTTATTGCTGCTCTCGAGCATCAGCGAGGGACAGCCGCTGGCGATTCTGGAAGGACTTGCGGCCGGTCTGCCGTTCGTGACGACCGACGTCGGCAGCTGCCGCGAATTGCTGGAAGGGCTGAACGACGATTACGGTCCGGCAGGCTACGTGATCCCGGTCATGCATTACGAGCCGTACGCGGCCGCGATCGTCCGGCTGTGCCAGAATGCCGATCTCCGGATCGCGATGGGCCGGAACGGACAGAAAAGAGTGAAGTCGATGTATACGAAGGCCAGGTTTATCGAGGAATACAAGAAGCTTTATGCGTCGTTGGAAGGAGGTCAAGCATGGCAGGCGTCGGTTTTGAGTTAAAGAAGCTGTTTCGGGATCACGGCATTCTCCAGAACGCCAAAGCATACGTAAGCTCGTCGGTGACGACGATCGGGCCGATGATTCTCTGCATGCTGATGGTCGTCGTGATCCAAAGCTTGATGGCGGAAGCGAACGTCGGTTTTCTCGAGAGAGAGCTGTTTCTGGCGACGGTCGTATACGGGTTTATCTTCTCCGTGCTGATCACGGGCGGATTGTCCATGGTGCTTACTCGTTTCATCGCGGATCAGATGTACTATAAAAGATTCGAGCATTTATTGTCCTCCTATTACGGGGGCATTGCCGTCTGTTTGCCGATCGGGCTTCTCTTCTCGTGGACGTTCCTGGGGAGCGTCACGGCTGGAATGGAGTATAAGGCGCCGGCCTATCTTTTCTTCGCCTTGCTGGTCGTTATCTGGGTGCAAACCGTTCATCTGTCCGCATTGAAGGATTATAAACGAATCGTACGCAATTTTACGATCGGAGTGGCCGTATCCCTCGTCGGTGCGTTCGTCCTGCTGCAATATACGTCTTATGGCAGCGCCGCGACGATGCTGATGGCGCTAGACGCCGGTTTTACGATCATCGTCCTGCTGTCCGGCAGGCACTTCGAACAAGCCTTCCCGGCGAGACGGAGCGATCTGATCTGGAAGTTCCTGAAATACGTGCCCCGTTATCCTTCCTTGCTGTTCATAGGCACTTTTTTCTACGCGGGGGTGTACGTTCATAGCTTCGTCTATTGGATCGCGGACGGGACGGTCGTAGCCGGGGGCTTCCGCATCTCCCCTTTTTACGATTTGCCGGTGTTTTACGCGTATTTGACGGTCGTGCCCACGCTCGTTACTTTTGTCGTGTCGTTGGAAACGAGATTTTACGAGAAATACAGAGCGTATTATGTCAGCATTCTGAATGGGGGAACGCTGCAAGACATTGCCAGGGCCCGTACGGAAATGCAACGTACCTTGATACAGGAAATCAGCTTTATTATGGAAGTCCAATTACTGTTTACGGTCGTCTCCATGGCGCTCGGCATCAAGTTTCTGCCGACGATCGGATTTACGATGAAGCAATTGGACACGTTCAACCTATTGGTGCTCGGCTATTTTCTGTTCATCATGGCCTTTGTCGTTATGCTTGTGATGATGTACTACGACGATCGCAAAGGCGCCTTATGGATGAGCGGCTCGTTCGTCGTCCTTAACGCGGGCCTGAGCTACTGGACGATGTCCATCGGCTTCGACGGGCTCGGCATGTTTATCGCTTCTTTCCTGATTTTGGTCGCCGCGTTGATCCGAATGATGACGTACGCGAGAAATATCGACTACTATACGTTCTGCTCCCAGCCGATCGCGCCGATCGCCCGCAGCGCCAAAAGGAAAAAATGGAGACGGCTTTCTCTGCCGGGAACGGCGGTGCTTCTCGCGGCCGTCTTGCTGATAGCAGGGTGTACGCCGTCGAACGAAGCGCCGCAAACTTCCGCCGCGCCGACCGCTTACTCGCACTCCGCGGAGAGCGCGGCTTCGACGGGCCTGCGGGAAGACAAAAGATTGTACGAGCGCGACGACGATCTGAGCGTCAAAGCGCTGTACATTACGGTGCTCCCCGATAGCTCCGGCGGCGACAAGCCGATGACCTGGTACGGCCTGAACCGGATAACGGAGCTCATGGACGAGAAAGATCTGGACATCATCGTTCAGGAAGGAGAACCGGACGGAAGCGGGCCGAAGTCCGGCATGTTCGGATACGGGACGACGGCGGCCAACGGCAAAATCGGCATTCGGGGCAATACGACCCGCTATTCGGCGCAGCGCTCGTATTCCGTTAAGCTGCAGGATTCGGCCGGATTATGGAACGACCAGAAAAGGCTGAATCTCAACAAGCATATTTGGGACGCGACGAGAATTCGCAACAAAATCACGTTCGATCTGTTCGAAAAAATTCCGAATATGGCGAGCTTGCGGACCCAGTTCATCCGGCTGTACGTAAAGGATCTGTCGGAAAACGGGGGAATCCAATCGGCCTTCAAAGACTACGGTCTCTATACGCACGTCGAGCAGCCGAACAAAACGTTTCTGAAAAATCATTGGCTGGATCCCAACGGGCAATTGTACAAGGCGACGATGTTCGAGTTTTTCCGTTACGAAGAGGAATTAAAATCCCAAGACGATCCCGCATACGATAAGGCGAAATTCGAGACGGTGCTGGAGATCAGGGGCAGGGAAGACCACGACAAGCTGCTCACCATGCTGGACGACGTGAACGATTACGAGATTCCGATCAACGAAGTGATGGACAAGCATTTCGATCTGGACAATTACTTGACCTGGCTCGCGATGAATATTTTGACGGACAACATGGATACGAACGCGCAAAACTTTTTGCTGTATTCGCCGCTGAACTCGGAGAAATGGTACTTCATCCCCTGGGATTACGACGGAGCCTGGGAGCTGCTGCGCAGAAGCAAGAGCATCAGTCCGTATTCGAGCGGAATCAGCAACTACTGGGGAAGCCGCTTGCACAACCGTTTTTTGCGCAGTCCTGAGAACGTTCGTCTGCTGAAAGACAAAATCGACGAAGTCTACGCGAATTATATTAACGCCGAGAAGACGAACGAGCTCATAAGCCGCTATCGCCCCATCGTCGAGCCATACTTCTCCGTCTCTCCGGATCGCGATTTCTTCCCGGCGGAGCTGAACGAATTGGATGAAGAATTTTCGTTGCTCGCGGGAGTGCCGCTGCGCTCCATCGAACGGTTCAACGCGGACTTGGAGAAGCCGAGACCCTTCTTCATCGGGGAGGTCGAGCGGACGGGAGATACCCATCGATTCGTATGGGATCCTTCGTTCGATCTTCAGGGCGAGGACTTGTCTTACGAATGGACGCTCGCGAAGGACCCGGGCTTTGCCGAAATCGTCGACGAACGAACCGGATTAAAGGAAACTTCGCTGGAGGTGCCGGGACTTCAACCGGGCGTCTATTACTTCAAAGTGATAGCCCGGGACGCGGCCGGCAACAGCCAGCTTGCGTTCGAGTACTTGGAAGAAATGCGGGATCCCGAGGGATATCCTTATTACGGAGTAAAGTCGTTAAAGGTGGAATAGCTTATGCAATTCATGGAACGCAAGCTTAGACACGAATACAAGTACTTCATACATCCTCACGATTACGGGATGCTGCGGGCACGGGTTTCGCAATATTTGCGGATGGACGAGCATTCGGTCGGCGCGGAAGGCTACTTGATTCGCAGCGTCTATTTCGACGGCTTGCACGAGCAGGCGCTGTACGATAAGTCGAACGGCATCTTCAGCCGGGAGAAGTACCGCATTCGCACGTACAACGGCAGCGACGGCATGATCAAGCTGGAGCGCAAGAGCAAATACGGCGAATACGTCAACAAACAGGCCGCGCGGTTGACTCGCGAACAGTACGACCGGATCTTGCGGGGGGACGCGAGCGATCTGAGAGGACAGGGCAGCGCCCTGACGGACGGCTTCTATCAGGCGATCGCCCATCGCGGCTTCAAGCCGACCGTTATCGTCGATTATACGAGAGAAGCTTATGTCTACGAAGTGGAAGACGTCAGAATTACGTTCGATAAAAGATTGTCGGCCAGCGTGAACGGGGTGGATCTCTTCTCCCCGGGGCTGGTGACGAGAGAGGTTTTTCCGGCGGAGCAAACGATTATGGAGATCAAGTTCAACGGCATGCTTCCGGAACCGATCCGGGCGCTCGTGTTTCCGGCGGCGCATCAGCGTTCGGCCATATCCAAGTACTTGCTGTGCAGGGAAGTCGCGCTTAAACATTACAGCTTATAGGGAAGAGGAATTCGCGTGGGAGATGCGTTAAGTTTTCAGGATCTGTTCAAGAAAAGCGTGCTCAGCTTGGAAGCGTTCCGCAACGTTTCGTACATCGATTTGCTGCTCGGGCTGGCATGCTCGTTTCTAATCGGGATGTTCATTTACGTCGTCTACAAAAATACGTTCCGCGGAGTCGTGTATAGCTACAACTATAACGTCACGTTCGTGCTGATGACGATGATTACCGCGCTCGTCATTATGACGATCAGCACGAATATCGTGCTGTCGCTCGGGATGGTCGGCGCGCTGAGCATCGTCCGGTTCCGCACCGCGGTCAAGGATCCGCTCGACATCGTGTACATGTTCTGGGCGGTGGCGGCCGGGATTGCCTCCGGAGCGAAGATGTATCCGGTCGCGATCGTCGGTTCTCTCGCCGTCGGATTGACCTTGTTCTGGCTTTCCCGCAAAAAAATCGGGATGCAGCCGTATTTGCTCGTGATCCGCCATTTGGACGCGGCTTCGGAACCGCTCAGGGGGAAGTTGGCCAAGCTGTCTTATTCGCTGAAGTCCAAGACGGTCCGCAAGGAATATATCGAGCTTTCGCTTGAAATTCGTCTGCGGGACGACAATACCGCCTTCGTGAACGAAATTTCGTCGATCGAAGGCGTAACGGACGTATCGTTGATCAATTATCGGGGCGATTATGCGCAATAAAAACGAAATGTTGTGTCATAAATCGGTTTATGGTATACCATAAATAGCGATTTAATCGTGTCCGCTCGGCGGCATGCGTCGCATAGAGCAAGGGAGTGAACCGATCATCGAACTTACGGCTAGGCAAATCGCGATTATCGATCTCGTGAAGAAGCACGCGCCGATTACCGGGGAGCAGATCGCGGAAAGTTTAGGCGTCAGTCGCCCGACAATCCGGTCGGATTTGTCCGTGCTCGTCATGCTTGGCTATATCGACGCCAAGCCGAAAGTCGGCTACTTCCTGGGCAAAGTGATGACCTCGGAAGGGCGGCAGATCGAGAAGGTGCTGAATCTCAAAGTCAAGGACGTCATGAACCGTCCGGTCGTCATCGTGGAGACGGCGACGGTCAACGACGCCGTTATCGCGCTGTTCGTGGAGAATACGGGGTTTCTGACCGTGACCGACGAGCAGGGAACGCTCGTCGGAACCGTGTCCCTCAAGGATTTGCTCAAGGTGACCCTGGGCAATCCGAACGCGGCATCGATTCCGATCAGCATGGTGATGACCCGGGTGACGCGGCTCGCGTACGTGACGCCGGAAGATTCGCTGCTGGATGCGGCCAGGAAGATGTTGGATCATCAGGTCGGAGGATTGCCGGTCGTAAGCGCGACGGGCGAACGGTCCAGGCTGGAAGTCGTCGGAAGAATTACGAAAACCAACATGACGCTGGCCTTGGTGGACTTATCCTCCGGGTTTATCGCGGAGTAGGGGGAAACAGACGGATGTCGGAGGAACGGCAGAAGATCATCTTCGTATGTTCGGACGCGGTCGGGGAAACCGCCGACGCGGTCGCGAGGGCCACGGCCCGGCAGTTTGCCACCGAGCAGGTGAAGATCAAGCGGTACGGCAACATCAAGCACGAAGACGAGATCAAAGCGATCATCTCGGAAGCCGGTCATACGGGAGGATTCATCGCGTACACGCTCGTCCAGCCCGAACTGCGCGAGACGATGAGGGAGGAGACGATTCGGCTCGGCGTGCGCGCGGTCGACGTCATGGGGCCGATGATGCAGGCGTTTGTCGATACGTATAACGATTCGCCCAAGTACAAACCCGGCCTGCTGCACGAGATGGACGAGAACTACTACAGGAAGATCGAAGCGATCGAATTCGCCGTCAAGTACGACGACGGCAAGGACGCCCGCGGCCTGCTTCAAGCCCAGGTCGTGCTGGTCGGGGTTTCCCGCACGTCCAAGACGCCGCTGAGCATCTATCTCGCGCATAAAGGCATTAAAACCGCGAACTATCCGCTTACGATCGAAGTGAAGCCTCCTCACGAGCTGTTCACCGCCTCCAATCGGCTGATCGTCGGACTGACGATGCAGCCGGAACGGCTGCTTAAAATCCGGACGGAACGGTTAAAGGCGCTCGGTTTGCCCAGCCAGGCGAATTATGCGTCCTTGGACCGCATCGAGAAGGAGCTCGCGTTCGCTTCAGATATAATGGAGCGCCTGAAATGTCCGGTTATCGACGTCTCCGAGAAGGCGATCGAGGAAACGGCAGGATTGATCATGGAGCTGCTGACTCCCTGAGCGAAGGGATGAACGATAAACAAAGCCTGAGCCGTCCGAGGGAGGTCTCTCCCGCGGTTCGCTCAGGCTTTGTCGTTCCCATCGTCATGAAATCAGCCGAGAAGCTGGCGAATCATTTGTTGTTTGCGCCCGGAACAGGGCAAACGTTTCGAGGTGTCGTCGAAGAAGAGATGGTGTTCGCCGATGACGGAAATGTTGCGGATATTGACGTAGCAATCGGACGAAACGCGGAAGAACGTCGCGGTATCCGCGACGAGGCGGTTTCTTTCATCGGCGGACAGTCTCTTTTTGATGTTGTAGTTTCGTCCGTGAAAGCTGATCAAACCGTGTGCCCCGACTTTGAAGAACAACGTGTCCTGACTCGGCTCGAAATCCTCGTACACATTTTTCTCCTGAAGCGCTGCATTCATCGTTTCAATCCCCCTTAGAATGACATTGCTTTGGTAGCGCTTTCAGTATAACATATTTTTTTGCGTTTTGGGAGACCTTCCTAAAAAAATTATAAAAAATGACAACGGGCGATATCGGTTAAACGATGAAGAAGCTATCTCATAAGCCAAAAGGGTCGTACAGAAAGATAATCAATGGATTAATTTAACGGGCATCCGTCTCCTTCCGATGCTATACGATCCTGAAATTTGAACGGATAAACCCGTAATAGCGTGATTTCAGGACCGTATGAGGCAGTCTCCAGGAGATAGATGCCCTTATTTCTCATCAATCATGTTGTTCGACTTTACTTAAGAGACAGCTTCTTTAAACAACATCCTTCGGTTTAAAACGAAATAGCCCGTTATTCAACCACGCGCGCACGAATGACGTTCCAAGACGCTTTGCCGAGCGTCGCGGTAATTTTGGAGCCGTCGCACGACGCGTTTCCGCCTTCGCGGGGCTTCACCCGGTCGGGATTGGCGGCCGTATTGGTCGCCTTCAAATCTTCGTGCTCCAGCACGATGTGCCCGATCGCTTCGCAACGGCCGAAGCTTCTCAAGTCGACTTTGAGCGGGAGAGCGTTCTCGAGATCGCGGTTGACGGCGAATACGGTAATCTCCCCGGCCTGGTCGTCGTAGACGGCGATCGACTCGAGATAAGGAATGTCCGTGATTTGTTTCGTATCGTATTTCGGGGACTGCACGAGCGGCACGAGCGCCTGCCCGCGGCCGTAGACCGAAGCGTGAAGATAAGGATAATAGATCGTTTGCGCCCAAGCGGCGCCGCCGTTCTCCGTCATGATCGGCGCGATGACGTTGACGAGCTGGGCGAGACAAGCCATTCTGACGCGGTCGGAATGCTTGAGCAGGGCGATCAGCAGACAGCCGACGACAAGCGCGTCCTCCATCGTATAGACGTCCTCCAGCTGCGGCGGAGCAACCTGCCACGGCTCGATTTTTCTGTCGGCGTCATTGGAATGGAACCAGACGTTCCATTCGTCGAACGAAAGCATCATCGTTTTCTTGCTTCTCTTCTTGGCTTTGATATAGTCGCAAGTCGCCGTTACGCTGCGAATGAAATCCTCCATCTCGAGGGAACGGCCGAGGAACGTGGCCGTATCGTTGTCGGCGTTGCCGTAATAGCTATGCAGGGAAAGAAAGTCGGCATGCTCGTACGTATGGTCGAGAACGGTCGCTTCCCACTCGGGGTACGTCGGCATGCCTCTGCCGGAGCTGCCGCAAGCGACAAGCTCGATGGAAGGGTCGACCCATTTCATGACCTTCGCGGATTCCGCAGCGATCCGCCCGTATTCCGCAGCCGTCTTAGCGCCGATCTGCCAGGGGCCGTCCATCTCGTTGCCCAGGCACCAAGTTTTGATGGCATGCGGCTGCTTGTAGCCATGGCTGATTCGCAGATCGCTCCAGTACGAATCGGAAGGATGGTTGGCGTACTCGACGATATTTCGCGCTTCGTCGACTCCGTGCGTGCCGAGATTAATCGCCCACATCACGTCCGAGCCGGCGGCGCGCGACCAGTCCGCGAATTCGTTCAAGCCGAACAAATTCGGTTCGACGGTCCGCCAGGCCAGTTCCAGTCTGCGCGGACGCTGCTCCTTCGGGCCGATGCCGTCCTTCCAATCGTAGCCCGAGACGAAGTTGCCGCCGGGATAGCGGATAATCGGGACGCGAAGCTCGCGAACGAGCGCCAGCACGTCCTGTCTGAAACCTTGGCCGTCGGCCAGCGGGTGGCCCGGCTCGTAAATGCCTCCGTACACCGCGCGGCCCAGATGCTCGATGAACGAGCCGTAGAGGCGGTCGTCGATCCGGGAGATTACGAAGTCTTTGTCGACGATCATGGAAGCTTTGCGTGCGGTCATGCGAATCATCCTTTCAATAAATTAATAATAATATTAACCAATAAATATAATTGAGATTTCAATTAGTATTTAACATGACCGGGATGCAAAAAGCAAGCATTGATTTTTCAAGGACGGATTTGCATTTTCATGAATTTATATCTATATTAATTGAAGTGAAAAATCTGAGGAGGCCTCGGGAGATGATCAAAGCGAATACGGACCGAAAATGGCTTCCTCTGTACGAAGCGCTGGCCAGCGACGTCCGATTGACGATCTTGGAGCTGCTTGCCGAGAATCCGATGAACGTAAAGGAGATTGCCCGGCGGCTGGACTTGAGCAGCGCGATCGTTACGATGCACGTGCGAAAGCTCGAGCAAGCCGGCCTGATCGCGACGAAGATGGTTCGCAAGCGGGGCGGCACCCATAAAATGTGCTCGCTGGCCGAATCGGGCATCGAGATCGAGCTGCCGAACGCGCGCCCGGACGAGAGGGAGCACTACGAGCAGACGATTCGCGTCGGCCACTACACTTCCTTCGAGGTGCATCCGACATGCGGCCTGGCGACCCGAGAAAAGCTGATCGGCCAATTCGACGATCCGCGCTACTTCCTCGATTCCGAACGGGTGGATGCGGCGATACTCTGGTTCGGCCGGGGGTTCGTGGAATACAAGACGCCTAATTATCTTTTGCCGAGCCAACGGCTCGAGGAGTTGGAAATCTCGTTCGAGATCGCGTCCGAGGCGCCCGGAGCGAACGAGCATTGGCCTTCGGACATCCGGTTTTATTTGAACGGAGCTTATCTTGGAGAGTGGACGAGCCCCGGCGATTACGGGACGGAAGCAAGGGGACGCTTTACGCCGGAATGGTGGGGAATCCGGCTGAACCAGTACGGGCTGCGCAAGATCATCCGCGTGAACGGAGAAGGGTGTTTCATGGACGGGCAACGCATTTCCGACACGAGGCTCGAAGAGCTTCGGCCGGATCAGCCGTTCTGGACGCTGCGCTTCGCGGTCGAAGCGGACGCGCGCCACGTCGGAGGCTTGACTTTGTACGGAGCCGGCTTCGGGAATTATAATCAAGACATTCAATTTCGCGCGTATTACAGCCAGAGGAGAGAAGCGAAACGATGATCAACCGCAAAATCACGCCCTCCGAGAGCGGCAAAAGGCTGCATCGGTTTCTTAGAAGCCTGATGCCCAACCTCCCGCTGGGACAAATCTATAAAATGATCGACAACGGCAAAGTCAAGGTGAACGGCAAGCGGAAAAACCAGAACTACGAGCTGGCGGCCGGGGACGAGCTCGTCCTTTACGTGGAAGAAGACGCGTACAAGGAGGCGAGCATCGGCCAGAAGAAAGCGAAATACGTCGGAGTCAACGCGAACGTGGACGTGCTCTACGAGGATGCCGAGCTGATGGTCGTCAACAAGCCGGCAGGGCTGCTCACCCATCCGGACCAGCCGGATCAGAAAGACACGCTCGTCAATCGCGTTCACGCTTATTTGTACCGCAAGGGGGAGCTGGACAGCCCGTTGTTCATGCCGGCTACGGCGAACCGGCTGGACCGCAACACGAGCGGCATCGTCCTCGTCGGCAAAACGGCGGGCATGCTTCATCAGCTGAATCAATGGATTCGGAAGCACGAGATGCAAAAGTATTATTTGACGATCGTCGAAGGACCTCTGAGCGGAGACGGCGAAGTGACGGGAGAGCTCGTGCGGGACGAGAAGAGTAATCGGACGAAGGTGGCCGGAGCGGGGGCGGAGCAGGCGAAGTCCGCCGAAACCCGGTACAGGACGCTGCAAACCGGAAGCTCCCATTCGCTTGTCGAGATCGAGCTGATCAGCGGGCGGACGCACCAGATTCGCAGTCATTTTCAACATATCGGGCACTCCTTGCTTGGAGACATCAAGTACGGGGGCAAGCGGTTCGGGGACGTCAACCATCAATTGCTGCATGCTTGGCGCATCGTCCTGCCGGACGGACGGGAGTTCAAGGCGCCGCTCCCCTCCCGGATGCGCGAGGTTGCCGCTCGCCTCGGTTTTAACGCGAGCTTGTAAGGGATCGGCAGATCAGGTAAGTTGGAGGGGCTGTCCCATAAGTATAGAGAGTCGTATCGAACGACGATCGATGGAATGATGCAAGTCGCATCTATCTCCTTCCGCAGTCTCCGGGAGATAGATGCTTCTTCTTTTTCGTCGATCATCTTGTACGACCTGACTTATGAGACAGCCCCTTTGCGTATTGAGGATTCCCGGATTGTGTTTCGTTCATATTCCGTTCATAATTGCGTCATATGATTGTTTTTACATATTCGCGTTTTTATTCTGAGATCCCGGAGTTGATGGCAGGTGTTGAAGCTGTTTCGTTACTTGAAGCCTTACCGATGGGCGGTCGCGGCGGTGATGGCGCTCGTTCTGCTGCAATCGTTAAGCGAGCTGTATTTGCCGACGCTGATGGCGGACATCGTGAACGACGGCGTCGTAAAAGGAGACATTCCTTATATATGGAAGATCGGGGGGTTCATGCTGGCGGTAACCGCCATAGGGACGCTCGTATCGATCGCGGCCAGCTATCTGTCGGCGCGGATCGCCGCGGGATTCGGCAGGGACGTTCGCAGCAAGACGTTCCGGAAAGTGGAGGGTTTCTCGCTGCTGGAGTTCGATAAAATCGGCACGGCTTCGCTCATTACCCGTACGACCAACGACATTACTCAAGTGCAATCGGTGCTGATCATGATGATGCGGATGATGGTCATGGCTCCGATGATGTGCATCGGCGGCCTGATCATGGCGATCTCCAAGGATGCCCAACTGTCGCTCGTATTCGTCGGAGCCCTTCCCGTGCTGGCGTTGACCATTTTTTTGATCGCGAGCAAGGGGATTCCTTATTTTAAAGCGATGCAGAAGAAAATCGACAAGCTGAACCTGGTGCTGCGCGAAGGGTTGACGGGCATCCGCGTCATCCGCTCGTTCAACCGCTCGGAGCACGAAAGCAAGCGATTCGACGAGGCGAACGGCGACTTGACGCAGACCGCGATCAAGGTCAATCAGATTATGGCATTCATGATGCCGATGATGATGCTCATTCTGAATTTCTCCTCGCTGGCGATCATCTGGTTCGGCGGGTTGAGGGTAAGCGGCGGCCATATGCAGGTCGGCGATTTGATGGCGTTCCTGCAATACGCGATGCAGATCATGTTTTCTCTGCTGATGGTATCGATGATGTTCGTCATGGTCCCGCGGGCTTCGGCTTCGGCGGTACGGATCAATGAAGTGTTGGAACTCCAGTCGTCGGGAACGGAGCAAGGAACGCAACCGTCCGCGGGGAAAAAGAAACCGGCGGCTTCGCGGATCGGTACGCGCGGCGAAGTCGAGTTCTATCGCGTGTCGTTCCGCTATCCCGGGGCGGAAAATCCGGCGATTCAGGACATCAGCTTCCGCAGCTTGCCGGGCGAAGTCACCGCGATTATCGGCGGAACCGGCTCCGGCAAATCGACGCTCGTCAGCATGATTCCGAGATTTTACGATGCGGAGGAAGGGGCCATTCGCATCGACGGCGTCGACGTGAAGGAAAGATCCGTAGAGGAGCTGAGGTCGATGATCGGACTCGTGCCGCAGAAGGCTCAGCTGTTCACGGGGACGGTCTCGGATAATATCCGGTACGGGAAAGACGACGCGTCCGACGAGGAAATCCGGCATGCGGCGTCGATCGCGCAAGCTACGGACTTCATCGAGGAGCTTCCGGAGGGCTATTCCGCGCCTGTGGCGCAGGGCGGGTCGAACTTGTCCGGCGGACAGAAGCAGCGCTTGTCCATCGCTCGCGCGTTGGTGAGGAATCCGTCGATCTACGTGTTCGACGACAGCTTCTCCGCGCTCGATTTCAAGACCGACGCCAAGCTCAGAGCCGCGCTGCGAGGCGAAACGACCGACGCGACGGTCATTATCGTCGCGCAGCGCGTGAGCACCGTGATGGACGCGGACCGGATCGTCGTGCTGGACGAAGGGCGCATTGCCGGAATCGGCAACCATAAAGAACTGATGGCGGGCTGCGAAGTGTATCGGGAAATCGTCTCGTCGCAGCTTTCGGAGGAGGAGATCGCATGAGCGAACCGCGCGGCAGGATGCCGGGCAGAGGTCCCGGCGGACCGGGCATGGGCCCGGGAATGGGCGGCATGGGCATGCCGGTGCAGAAGGCGAAAAATTTCAAAGTCACCTTGCGCAGGCTGATGGGATATTTGCGTCCGCAGCGGGCCAAGCTAATCGCCGTGCTGTGTACGGCGATCTTGAGCACCGCGTTCGCGATTTATAGCCCGAAGGTGCTCGGAGAAGCGACGACCAAGCTGTTCGCGGGCATGATGGGCAAAATCCAGGGAGATCCGAACGCGACGTTCGACTTGCCGGGAATCTGGCAGATCGTCTTGTTCTTGGCCGCGCTGTACCTGATCAGCTCTCTGTTCAGCTACATCCAGCAGTTCTTAATGGCCGGCGTGGCGCAGAAGACGGTTTACGGCTTGCGCAACGAAGTGAACGACAAGCTGGCCAAGCTGCCGCTGAAATATTTCGACGGCCGGACGCACGGGGAAATCCTGAGCCGGGCGGTGAACGACGTCGACAATATCAGCAATACGCTGCAGCAGAGCTTGACTCAGTTGATCACCTCCTTGATCACGATTATCGGCGTCATTATTATGATGCTGACGATCAGCCCGTGGCTGACTTTGATTTTGCTGCTGACGCTTCCGCTGTCCATGATCGTTATTCGCGGGGCGGCGAGCCGGTCGCAGAAGTACTTTAAGACGCAGCAGATGGAATTGGGCCAATTGAACGGCCATGTGGAAGAGATGTATTCCGGACACAAGATCGTCAAGGCGTACGGACAAGAGGAAAATTCGGTCGCCAAGTTCGACGGGATCAACGAGCGCTTGTACGAATCGGGCTGGAAGGCGCAGTTCGTATCGGGGAACATTATGCCGCTGATGAACATGGTCAGCAACGTCGGCTACGTGTTCATCAGCGTCGTCGGCGGAATCATGGTGGCGAGAGGCTCGATTACGATCGGGAACATTCAGGCGTTCATCCAATACGCCCGGCAATTCTCGATGCCGCTCGTACAGACGGCGAACATCGCGAACGTGATCCAATCGACGATCGCCTCCGCCGAGCGCGTCTTCGAATTGCTGGACGAACCGGAGGAAGTGCCCGAAGCGTCGGCGGATCGCGCGGTTTCCTTGGCTTCGCCGCGCGGCGACGTGGCCATGCACGGCGTGAGCTTCGGTTACAAGGAAGACGCGATGCTGATCGAGAAGATGGACATCGACGTCCGCAGCGGACAGACGGTCGCGATCGTCGGTCCGACGGGCGCCGGGAAGACGACGCTCGTCAACCTGCTTATGCGCTTCTATGAAGTGAACGGCGGCAGCATCACGATTGACGGAGCGGACATTACCCGAATGAAGCGCGGGCATCTCCGCAGCTTGTTCGGCATGGTGCTGCAGGATACGTGGCTGTTCAACGGGACGATCCGCGACAACATCGCGTACGGCCGCATCGGCGCGACCGAGGAGGAGATCGTCGAGGCGGCGAGAGCCGCGCATGCGGACCATTTTATCCGCACCTTGCCGGAAGGCTACGACACGGTGCTCAATGAAGAGGCGTCCAACCTGTCGCAAGGGCAGAAGCAGCTGCTGACGATCGCGCGGGCCATTCTCGCCGATCCGGCCATTCTGATTCTCGACGAAGCGACGAGCAGCGTCGACACGCGGACGGAGGTTCATATCCAGAAGGCGATGCACGAGCTGATGAAGGGCAGAACGAGCTTCGTCATCGCGCACCGGCTGTCCACCATTCGGGACGCAGACCTTATTCTCGTCATGAATCACGGCAGCATTATCGAGAAGGGCACGCACGCCGAGCTGCTGTCCCAGGGCGGCTTCTATGCCGACCTGTACTATAGCCAGTTCACCGGAGGCAACGCCAAAGCAAGCGTGGGATAAGACGGGGCCCTGTAACAGGATGGGGCGTTCCGAAGAAAGAAACGAGGCTGTCCCATAAGTCATTAGCGGGCAACAACAAAAATGATCGATTTATTACCATGGGGATATATCTCCTTCCGCTGCTGATACGGCCATGAAATTAGGAATCGATTAACCCGTAACAGGGTAATTTCATGACCGTATGAGGCAGGCGCTTCGCTCTACAGGAGATATATCCCCATTCTTTTTTCGATCATTTTGGTTGCCTTGGCTTATAGGACGGCCTCGTTTCGTGTGATCTACAGCTTTCTGGCGGACGACCGAAACATCAAAAACAGAAAATAAGGCGCCCCGAACAATGTAATCAACAGGCCAGACGGGATTTCTATCGGGGCGAGCATCGTTCGGCCGATGGCGTCGGCCGATACAAGAAGCAGAGCACCGAGTAAGCCGGATAGAACGATGGATTGCCGCGTATGATGTCCGATCAAGCTTCTTATCATATGAGGGACGATCAGGCCGAGAAAGCCTACGGTTCTAATTCCTCCGAGTAGATCCACTCCAAGGCGACGACTCGCGCCGCGGGCTTGTCGAGTTTGGTCTCGCCTTTGTTATGCTTAATAAGGATTGTGCCGGCCGCGTGGGTATCCTTCGGGGCGGCGCTGTCGGCGTTATCCGAGTTTTTCGAGCCGCAAGCCGCAGAGATCAGTAGAATAGATAGTAGAACAAGACTTACCAGCAATCGCTTTTTCATGACGTTTCCCTCCGATATTGCTTTTCGTAACCGAAAATGAGAATCAATATCATTCACAATAATGCGAGACTATTTTGGTTGATAGCCGTTGTCAATATCTTCTAGGCTCGACTTTCTCGCCGGCCGTCAAATATGTTATGATCGGGGAAGATTACCGGATATCCGGGCTTCGTGGGGAGAGGGTAAGAGAATATGGCTAGTTTTGAAGAGGTTTTGCGCGGCAGGCGCAGCATCGGTAAAGTAAAGAACGATCCCGTAGCGCGGGAGCTGGTGGAAAAGCTGATCGAGGCGGCCGTATGGGCGCCCAATCATTATAGAACCGAGCCATGGCGGTTTATCGTCATGACCGGAGAAGGCAGAAAAGCGCTAGGCGAGGCTTATGCGGATATCGCTTCCGCGGGGTGGGGAGAGCTGACGGAGGAAGAACGCGCGAAGCGCCAAGAAGCGGAAGTAGCGAAGGCGCTTCGGGCACCCGTCGTTATCGCCGCCGTATGCTCTCCTTCCGACGACCCGCGCGTCATTCCGCAGGAGGAGCTGGCCGCGGCGCACGCGGCGGTGCAGAACCTGCTGCTCGCGGCTCACGATAACGGGCTCGGCGCGGTGTGGCGCACGGGCGCTCCGGCCTACCATCCGAAGATGAAGGCGGCGTTTAAGCTGGGAGAGCGGGAAGAGCTCGTCGGCTTCGTATATGTTGGCTATCCGGACATGCCTCAGCCGGCCGCAATAAGGACTCCCGGCGCGGAGAAAACGACCTGGCTGGAAGGCTAATCGGTTAAACGCGATCCCCTTTAGCGGATTGCCTGCGACGAATCTCGCGGCGATCCGATTCGAGGGGATCTGTCATACGAAAGGGTCGGGTGATCAAGATGGATTTCCAAGCGGTGATGCAGCAGCTCGAAGCTCTCGGCAAGGAACGAATGAAGAAGATCTACATGTCCAACGGCGCTCGCGAGCCGTTATTCGGCGTCGCTACGGGCGAGATGAAGCCGATGTCCAAAATCATTAAGAATAATCAACCGTTGGCCGAGCGGCTCTATGCAACGGGAAACTACGACGCGATGTATTTTGCCGGCGTCATCGCCGATCCGAAAGCGATGACCGAAGCGGATTTCGAGCGCTGGATCGAAAAGGCGTATTTCTATATGTTGTCGGACTACGTCGTCGCGGTGACGCTTTCGGAAACGGAAATCGCGCAAGAGGTATCCGACAAATGGATCGCAAGCGGGGAAGAACTGAAAATGTCGGCAGGGTGGAGCTGCTACTGCTGGCTTCTCGGCAACCGTCCGGATCGCGAATTTTCCGAGAGCAAGCTTAGAGATATGCTCGAGCTAGTCAAAAATACGATTCACGATAGTCCCGAACGGACCAAATACGCGATGAGCAATTTCATATACACGGTTGGCGTATCCTACTTACCGCTCCATGACGAAGCGGTCGAGACGGCTAAGGCGGTCGGCCAAGTCGAAGTGAAGAAGAAATTCCTGAACGCCCTGGGGAATATCGAGAAGGCGGCGGGCAAGGGTCAGCTTGGGTTTAAGCGTAAATATGTGCGGTGTTGAAGAACGCCGGGACTCGAGCCTACGCTCGGGTTCTTTTCATTTGGGGAAGAATAGGAAGAGCCAAAGGAGGTAGCACAATGAACGAAACGATCCGTTTGCTCCAAAACCACCGCTCCATTCGCAAATTTCTGACGACTCCCGTCGAACAGGATAAGCTAGACGCCATTCTCCAATCCGGACAAATGGCGTCGACTTCGAGCAATATGCAGGCCTATAGCGTAATCGGGGTTGCCGATGCGGGACTTAGAAAGCAGCTCGCTTCCTTGTGCGGCAACCAGATTTACGTCGAGCAATGCCCGGTCTTTCTCGTGTGGTGCGCGGACTTGCATCGGTTAAGCGCCGCGGCCGCCCTTCACGGGACCGAAGCCCAGGCGGACACGACGGAGTATTTTGTTGTCGCGACCGTCGATACCGCTCTGGCCGCCCAGAACGCTGCGATAGCCGCAGAATCGTTAGGTCTGGGCATCGTGTATATCGGCGGAATTCGCAACCGCATCTCGGAGGCTGCCGACCTGCTTCAGCTGCCCGAGCACGTCTATCCGGTATTCGGCATGTGCATCGGTTATCCCGATCAAGCGCCGGTCCTTCGCCCGCGTTTGCCGCTGGCTGCCGTCTACCACCAAGATGCCTATCGGATCGATGGCGAGCTTCCGGCGATTGTCGAATACGACGAAACAACCCGGCAATACATGCTGGCCCGATCCGGTGGCAGGACGAGCCGTTCCTGGTCGGAACAAATGGCGGAACGAATGGGGAATCCTTCGCGTCTGCACTTGCAGTCTTTCTTAATGAAGATGGGCTTTCTGAAAAGATAGCCTGAACAAAAGACTTGCCTTTTAATACTTTCTTTAGGTTTTTCCGGCCTTATTTTTAAAAACTCTCCTTTATCCTTTAGGAAGATAAGGGAGGATTCGTAGGATGAAAAAACTGTTATTCGCGCTTGGAATCGCGCTTATACTCGGCTATGGGTGGAATGCTCTTAAGCCGACGGGCTCGGGAGAAAATAAAATCGTCGTCTTGGAAGGGGATTCTACGCGCTGGGAAGAACCGGAATCGGCGCGGAAGATGCTGGATATCGATCCTGAAGAGGCGTATCAGGGGGATTTGCTGCTCGTCAATTCCAGCCACCCCGTGCCTAAGGGGGCGAAGCTGCCCGATGTCGTCAACCTGGCCGAGCGGCCGGATCTGGCGGAGGGCATCGGCATTGCGGGCGACAGCGTCGAACTGCCGCCGGATCTGCTGCGCAGATTCGGCGAGATGGTCGAAGCCGCCGGAGCGGACGGCGTCGATCGATTTCTGATTACCAGCGGGTACAGAAGCGTGAAGAAACAAGCCGAGTTATACGAGAAGATGGGGGCGGATTACGCCAATCCGCCGGGCTACAGCGAGCACAACCTGGGACTTTCGCTCGACGTAGGGTCCTCGCTCGGGCTGATGAAGGACGCGCCGGAGGGCAAGTGGCTGGAGAAGAACGCCTGGAAGCATGGCTTCGTGCTGCGCTATCCGGAGGATAAGACGGAGATCACGGGCGTCCTGCACGAGCCTTGGCATTTTCGCTACGTTGGGCTTCCTCATAGCGCGATCATGCAAAAACAAGGCTTTGTGCTGGAAGAATATCTGGACTACCTGAAAGAGAGGGGACGGATTCGGGCCAAAGTAAACGGAACGGCGTATACCGTATCCTATTATTCGATGAAGGACGGGAAGCCGCTTTCGATTCCGATCGAGGGCCGCTATGCGGTCTCGGGGGATAATAGGGACGGCGTTATCGTCACGACTTGGGACGCCGGCTCGTCGGGCGCGAAGGAGGCCGGACCTTCGTGAAGCTTCGAAACATCCTATTGCGAGCGGTTCTGACCGTCTATTTGTATGCCTTAATCAAAATAATCCTGTTCAAAGGCCATTCCGCGAACTTTGCCTTTATGACGGAGCAACTAAAGGCCGGTATTCGGGAACCGGCACGCATTCTGACGAGGATCGAGCAGGGGAACCTGATCCCGTTGCACGAAATTTCGAGCGCGCTGAGCATCGGTTCGGGACATAGTTTGGTGAACGTGTACGGCAATTTTGCGATTTTCGTACCGTTCGGGCTGCTCATAACGGCGCTCGGAGCTCGCAACGGAACGAGGTCCGTCGCAGCAGCCGCGGCGCGATCTTTCGCGCTCAGCTTGACGCTGGAAACGTCCCAGGCGATCTTCTTCATAGGCCGCTTTGACGTGGACGATCTGATTTTGAATACGGCGGGCGGAATGGCCGGCTACGCGCTATACGCTCTGTTTACCAAAGTAGGGAGGAAAAAAACCGGTGAAACGGATTACGATTCTGGTCGCGGACGACGATACCGAAATCGCCGACCTGGTCGAGCTGCATCTGACCCGGCAGGGCTATCACTGCATCAAAGCGAACAATGGGCAGGAGGCGGTCGATGCGATATCGATGCATACGGTGGACCTGGCCATTCTCGATATTATGATGCCGAAGCTGGACGGGTACGAAGCGACCCGGCAAATCCGGGACAAGTACCGCATGCCGATCATCTTTTTGAGCGCGAAGAGCACCGACCTCGATAAAATCACCGGCCTCATCCAGGGAGCCGACGACTATATGACCAAGCCTTTTAATCCGATGGAATTGGTCGCGAGAGTGAACGCCCAACTGAGGCGTTCCTTGCAGTTCAACCGTTCTGCCGGAGAAGTCAAACAGACGGTCGAGGCCGGAGGCCTCGTTATCCATCCGGGGGAGCGTACGGTTCTCGTCGACGGTCGGCCCGTGAGCTTGACCCCCAAGGAATTCGATATTCTGCATCTGCTCGCCGCTCATCCGAAGAAGGTGTACAGCACGGAGAATATCTTTCAGCGCGTATGGGGGGAGACGTATTACGCGGGCAACAATACGGTGATGGTGCATATACGCACGCTGCGCAAGAAGATCGGCGACGATCTAAACAAAAACAAACGGATCAAAACCGTATGGGGAGTCGGTTATTCCTTCCATGGCTAAAACCATCCGTAGCTTCCGGTTCAAAATGATCGCGCTGCTCGGTCTCGGCATGATGCTAGCCGCGGCGGTCACGTTCGGCATATACAAAATCGCCCAATCGTATTACTACACGACCAAGCTGGAGGATCCGTCGACGCAAGTCCGTTACTTCATCAGACAGATCGGGGACATCAACTTCTTTTTGATTTTCTTCATCCCGCTGGCCGTCTGGTTTTTTTTCCTGCTTACGAAACGGTATGCCCGGTATTTCCGCGATATTTCGGACGGCATCAACCAGCTTGCCTCCGGCAACTTCGACGCGAGGATCGACATTGCGTCCGGGGACGAATTCGGAGACATCGCCCGAGACATCAACCTGGCCGGCGAGAAGCTGCGCCAAGCGCTGGAAAGAGGCGAATTTGCCGAGAACAGCAAGGAGCGGCTGATGCTGAATCTGGCGCACGATCTTCGCACGCCGCTGACTTCGGTCATCGGTTATTTGGATTATATTCTGAAGTACGATTCATTGCCCGCGGAGCAGGCCAAGCATTATACGACGATTGCTTATACGAAGGCGCAACGCCTGGGACGGCTGATCGAGGAATTATTCGAAGTCGCCCGAATGAATTACGGCAAGCAGAAAATCGATCCCGATCCGGTCGATCTTAGCGAACTGCTGCTTCAAATGAACGAAGAGCTGTATCCGATGCTCGAAAATCGGCATCTGACCTCCCGGCTGTATGTAACCCCGTCGGTGACGGTACGGGGCGATGGGGAGCAGTTGGCGCGCGTGTTCGAAAATTTGCTCGGCAACGCGGCGCGTTACGGCAGCGACGGCGAGTTTATCGACGTTCATTGCCAGCCCGAAGGCGGCGAGGCGATTGTCCGGATCGTCAATTACGGGGGCAGCATTCCTCCCGAGGACCTTCCGCACATCTTCGATATGTTCTACACCGGCGATAAAGCCCGCACTTATCACGAGGATAGCACGGGACTAGGCTTGTTCATCGCCAAAAATATCGTGGAGCAGCATCGGGGCTCCATCTCCGCCGAAAGCGACGTCGTTCGCACCGTTTTCGAGGTTCGCCTGCCTCGGGAAATTTCGCCAGCGTCATCGTCAGCGTAATGACCTGTCGGGGCCGCAACATCGTCAAAGGTTCTTAAAAAAGCAGCACAAGACGCTTAAAAAGCCGCATACCCCTTTCGCATCGCCTACTCTAGAATGGACAGACGACCGCGCGATCCGATGACCCTATCGGGGGATTGCCGGTTTTCAGCCATTTTTGCCGCTGCGGAGGAATGAAGGATGCGGGATCTATTCGATGTAAAAGATTACGGGGCCATGGGCGACGGAATGACCGTCGATACGAAAGCCATTCAAGCGGCGATCGACGATTGCTTCGAGGCAGGCGGCGGTTATGTCTTGCTGGCCGGAGGCACGTTCGTTACGGGAACGATCGTGTTGAAGTCGAACGTCTATTTGCGGGTGAATCCGTCGGCGACGCTGCTGGCCAGCCCGCATATTGTCGACTATCCGGACGGGACGCATTATAATCGGTATATCAACGAGAAAGAAATGGATAAATGCCTGATTTACGCCGAAGATGCTCACAACATCGGCATCGTCGGCCATGGCGAGATCAATGGGAACGCCGATTGCTTCCCGAACGAAGGCAGCATCTACCGTCCGATGATGATTCGGCTGCTGCGTTGTCGCAATGTTCGCGTTCAAGGCTTGCGTCTGTACGATTCGGCGGCATGGACGACGGCTTTCCTGGACAGCGAGAACATCTGGTGCCGGGATTTGGACATCCGAAACGACCGGAGGTACAACGGCGACGGGCTGGATTACGACGGCTGCCGCAACGTATTCATTGCCGATTGCAAAATTCGCGGCACGGACGACAATCTTTGTCTGCAGGCAAGCAGCAAGGATTATCCGATGAAAAACGTGCATATTAGCAATTGTCATTTTACTTCCCTATGCGCGGGCATTCGTATCGGGCTTAAATCGGTAGGAGACATCTCGAATGTCGCGATCCACAACTGCACGTTCGAGAACGTGTGGCGCGAAGGGATCAAAATCGAATGCACGGAAGGCGGCAGCATTACGGACATCGTCGCTCAAGGCCTCGTCATGCGGAACGTCAGGCGGCCGATCTTCGTTCTGCTGAACAACCGTCTGGACGTCATCGGATCTTCGATCGGTCTGGAGCAGATGCCGGAGATCGGCGTGTTGGAGCGGATCTCGTTCTCCGATATCGTCTCTACGGACGACGAGGAGATGCACCATACCCACTACCGCTTCGCCGACGATGTTATGGGGAGCCCTTCCTTTAACGGCATTCGCGTCGATGCTTGCGCCGAAAGTCCGATTCGCGATCTGACGCTTAGAAACTTGACTTACACGTGCGCCGGCGGCGTCGATCAAGAGGACATTCCCGCGGAGTATCCGCAAGTGTGGGACATGCGGCGCGAGCACCCGGCGGAAGTGTCCGAAAATTATTATCCCGACTGGAGCCGGGCGACCTTCATGGATATTCGCAGCGTCGAGCGGCTCGCGTTGGACGGACTGAAGTTCCATGCCCTGCTGCCGGATACGAGAACGTCTTATTATATCGAAAATTGTACCGTCTTAAAGCAACACATTGCGGAGTATTGAATAACGAGAGCGGGAGCAGGGGCACGTGACTATTCGCGTCCCTGTTTCGCCGTTACGGACGGGACGATCCGGGGAAAGGGGCGCGACCGCATGAAAGCAACCGTAGTGCTCGCCGACGACGAGCCGCTTATTTTGAAAGGCCTTGGCAAACTGATTCCGTGGGAAGAATACGGCATGGAAATCGTCGGCCTCGCCTATGACGGGAAGGAGCTGCTGGAGACGATCGAAGCGCTTAAGCCCGACATCGTCATTAGCGATATCAGCATGCCCCACTATAGCGGCATCGACATTATCAAAGAAATCAAGCGGCGCGAGCTGCCGATCAAAACCGTGTTTATCAGCGCCTATCAGGAATTTTCTTACGCGCGAGACGCCGTCGCCTTCGGGGCCGTCGATTACCTGGTCAAGCCGGTCAAGAAACCGGAGCTCGAAGCGGTTATTGCCAAGACGTTGTCCCTGATCCGCGAGGAAAACGAGGAGGATCGCCGCAGGCGCAAGCTGGACCAGCTCGAGCGGAAAAACCGCGACGGCGAGGTGGGCGTGTGGCTGGAGCAACTGGCGGAAGGAACGCTGTCCGAGCGGACGGAAGGCTTTTCGCATCTCGTCGACCGGCTTGAAGGTCCGCTCCATGCGGTCGGCATCGTTCAGGTCGATCCGGAGGGCAACGATAACGATCGCTGGCCCGCGCCTACGCAGAAGCTGGTCGAGTTCGCCGTCCGCAATATCGTGCAAGAGAGCGTCGAAGCTTTCGGCAGAGGATATTCGTTCGTGCGGGCGGGAAAACATGTTTTCGTACTGAGTTGCGAGGAACCGGGCATGCCGCTGGAGTTGGCGACGGCGATCAGGGACAACGTCCTTAACTTCCTCAAGCTGAAGGTTTCCGTCGGAGTCGGCGACCCGGTCAACGTCCTGTCCGGATTGCGCATCTCGCGCGAACAAGCGGAGCAGGCGCTGGAAATGACCTATTTTACCGGATTGAATCGAGCAATCGCTTATCGCGTTCGCGAACAGCGCAAAGACAGCGAGAACGAGTGGTTCACGCTCCAATCCGAAATTATTAGAGGACTGACCGAAGGCGCCTGGGGTAACGCGCTGTCCACGATGAAGGCGCTGCTGCAGGTCATTCAAGCCGCGACGATCGGCAATCGCCAATTGGCCGTGTCCACCTGCTTCTCTTCGCTTCTGTACATCGTGCAGGAAGTGAAGAAGTCCGACGTGCCGATGTCCGATTGGGGCTTCGACATTCAGCATTTGCAAAGCCGCTTGGGGCAATACGAGACGTACGAAGCGATGTGCGACGGCATTGTCGACATGCTTCAGGAGCTGTACGACCGGATCGGGGACAAGCCGGCCGGCAAGGAACAAACCTTGGTCGCGCGTATCGTTCGGTATATCGAAGCCCATTACGCGGAGGACATTTCGCTGGAATCGGTCGCTGCGATCGCTTTTATGAACCCGTATTATTTCAGCAGCTTCTTCAAGAAGCATACGAAGCGTAATTTCAAGCAATACGTCACCGACTTGCGGATGGAGCAGGCGGTTCTGCTGCTCAAGACGACCGATTTGATGGTTTACGAGATCGCGGAGAAGGTCGGCTACAATAATGCCAGACATTTCAGCGACATGTTCAAGAAGCATACGGGCAAGCTGCCGCAGGAATTCAAGCAATCTCTCAAGGACTGAGCGAGAGGGATAGCGGAACGTCTGCTTGTCATCCAGATTGCCGGAGGGAACGCCATGTCTTTCGTTCGAAAATGGTGGAACAGCGTATTCGTCAAATTTTCGGCCGCGTTTTTGCTGGTTGGCCTGATTCCGCTCATCGCGCTGAGCGTCTTTTCTTTGCAAGCGTTCACAGGTCACGTCCAGCAGTTTACGGTCAACAATTTGAAGCAGATGTCGCTTTATTTGAGCTACAACGTCAACAGCTTCTTTTCCGACTACGACGAAATCACCCGCCTGATGTATACGGGAAGATACGAGGGCTATTCGCATACGATCTCCGTCAACCAGACCGCCAACGTCAACGAGTACGAGCAGATCAACAGCATTCCGATCGCCGCTTTTTTAAGAACGGTGCTCTACAGCGACAAGCACATCCGCAGCGTGTATTTCGTTCGCTCGATGGACGGCAAGCTGTATTTCCAGACGAGGCAGAGCAAGCCGCTGCAGGAGGAGCGGCTGCCTGTCGCCGATTGGCTGCAGCCGCTCGCGGAGAAACCGAATCATTTGTCGATCTATCCGACCCACGGCGAACACTACTACAATTCCCTCGACAGACACGTCATTACGTTCGGACGCAACTTGATCGACATCTCCGGCACGTTGACGGCGGATCCGAAAGTGGTGGGCAGCCTGTTTATCGACGTCGACGCGGAGGTGCTGGACGGCTTCTTCCAGGAGATGAATCTGAACAAGGACGACGAGCTGTACGTGCTGGACGGAGCCAATCGGATTTACTACAGCAACCGGACCGAGGAAAAAGCGAACGCGGAGCCGTCCGTGGCGGCGTTCGACCGCTTCGACGACGATGGCTATCTGGTGTTCAGCGACGAGATTCCCTACTTGTCGGGGCGCGTGCTCATGCGCGTGTCCGAGCGAAATCTGTTCGCCCAGCTAACCTCCACGCAATCGGCCGTCTACATCGCCATCGTCGTCTGCGCGATCGCGCTGCTGGCGATGGGCACGCTGCTCTCCAGACGGCTGGCATCCCCGATCCGGGATGTGCTGCAGCATATGAACAAAGTCGAGATGGGCAATCTGGATACGCAGATCCAATCTTACGGCAAGGACGAACTGGGCCGTCTGGCGTTCGGCTTCAACCGGATGGTGGAACGGCTCAAAATTTTCATCAACGACGCTTATGTCGCGGAAATCAAACAAAAGCAAGCGGAGCTGAACGCGCTGAAAAGCCAGATTCGCCCGCATTATTTGTACAACACGCTGGAAGTGATTCGCATGAACGCGGTCTACAACGACGACGGCGAAGTGGCCGACATGATTCTTGCTTTATCCAATCAGTTGAAGTACGTCATCGATTACGGCGAGGACTGGGTGTCCGTTCGGGAGGAACTCGATCATCTGAACGATTATTTTCATATTATCCGCGTCCGCTACGAGAATCGGATCGACCTTCGGTTGAACGTCGCCGACGATGTGCGCATGGACTATCCGATCTTGAAGCTGGCGCTGCAGCCGATCGTAGAGAACGCGATCCAGCACGGCATTCGGCCCAAAGGCGGCAAGGGCAGCGTGCTCGTCACGATCGAGCGGGCCGGTGA
>JAEZZE010000407.1 GCA_023418755.1 Bacillota bacterium
CGCAAGGAATCCCGAGAGTCGAAATCGCGAAGTACAAGAGAGCCAGAAGGCTCATTTCTTGCTGGTTACCGTCTTTCGACGATGATTTGTTTCTTACGCTCAATGTTCAGTTTTCAAAGAACAATCGGTGTTGCTCGCCCTGCCCCGTTTCCGGCGCAAGGTCTTTATCTTACCTCATCCCGCGCCTTCTGGCAACCCTCAATTTTTACCAAGTTCGATAAAATTCGATTTGGTTCGACATTAGCGATCTGATTGATCACGATGCCTTGGCGACAGGACTTACACTATATCATGATTATACCTCCGCTTGCAACCCTTGAATCCCTTTTCGGCGAATTCGACACATTTTCGCTCGGATAACCGCATTACTTCGCCTGACCGTTCGCCTGATTCAGCCGCATTCATTCCCTTGACCCGTCGCATTATCGCTTGACCCGACTTATTTTTAATCTGCCCAGCCTCATTGTTATCCTGGTCTCCATTCATTAGGCCACCGCCGCAAAACTTTACCGCAATGGCGCAAACGCGCGTTAACACGCAGCCTTGCGGGACAGCAAGCGTTGGGATAAAATTCTTCTAACACTCGAATAACCGCCGAACGGCAATGACGGAGAGAGTAAGCGGAATAGCCCTTGCTGCCAGGGACGGAGCGCCGACGACTGAGAGCGCCCGAGCGAAGGTCCCGCCGAAGTTCACTTCCGAGCCGGCGCCTGATAACGCGTCATCGAGACGCGCGGTAGGGCTCCCCGTATCCCCTGCGTTAAAGGGCTGAGAGTGAAATGAGTCCCCGCCGGATCCGGAGCGGCCATGCTCATTTCTAATAAGGGTGGTACCACGGCTTCTCGTCCCTTGCGGAGGAGAAGCCTTTTTGCGTTACAACGATACCATTTTCTATTGTCAAAAGGAGAGAAAAAGCATGAGCAACAGCAAAATGGACGAACTTCGCGGGCGTCTAGATTCCGTTAACCTGCAGCTTCTTGAGCTGCTGTCCGAGAGAGCGCGCATCGCCCAAGAAATCGGGCAAGAGAAGGAAAAGCAAGGCGTTCCCAAATACGATCCCGTTCGGGAGAAAAAAATGCTCGACGAGCTGGTCGGCCTTAACGAGGGTCCTTTCGACAGCGAGACGATCCGTCATCTGTTCAAGCAAGTGTTTCAGGCCTCGCTCAAGCTGCAGCAGACGGATCACGCCCAGCACCTGCTCGTAAGCCGCAAAAGGCATCAGGAAGATACCGTCGTATCCCTCGGAGACGTCGCCGTCGGCGGCGGCATGCCGATGCTGGTCGCGGGCCCCTGCTCCGTGGAGAGCTACGAGCAAGTCCGCAAGACGGCCGCCATGCTGAAAGCTTCGGGAATCTCGGTCATGCGCGGAGGCGCGTTCAAGCCGCGGACTTCTCCTTACGACTTCCAAGGGCTCGGCATGGAAGGTCTGAAAATTCTCAAAGAGGCAGCGAACGAATTCGGACTGAAAACGATCAGCGAGATCGTCGATCCCGCGCACGTCGAGCTGGCCGGCGAATATATCGACGTCATCCAGATCGGCGCCAGGAATATGCAGAACTTCGAGCTGCTCAAAGCCGCCGGCGACGCGAGGATCCCCGTTTTGCTCAAACGCGGCCTCGCCGCGACGATCGACGAATTCCTGCACTCGGCGGAATATATCGTATCCAGAGGAAATACGCGAGTGATGCTGATCGAGCGCGGCATTCGCACCTACGAGAAAGCAACCCGCAATACGCTCGACATCTCGGCCGTTCCGATCCTGAAGCTGGAGAGCCATCTCCCGGTTCTGGTCGACGTGACACATTCGACCGGCCGAAAAGACATCATGGCCCCTTGCGCCAAAGCGGCTTTGGCAGCCGGAGCCGACGGCGTAATGGTCGAGGTGCACCCGGAACCGGCCACGGCGTTGTCCGATGCCGCGCAGCAGATGAATTTTGACGAATTTCGGCGGTTTCTGGAAGAGGTCGGCCTGCCGATGCAACGGCTTGCTGGCAAATGATGTAGAAATAATAGTTCCGATAAGGAAGCCCCCGTAGTTCCAATCGCACTTCCATATATAACCATATAATTATAAGGTGGAGGTACAACTTGTAGGCGGCGGACAGCTCTTTCGGAAGGGGGAGGCTGTATGATGGATTTATCCCAAACGCTCTCGGTGCTCTTCGCATTCGGCATGTTTCTCGTAACGCTGCTCGCTTATATTGAGAAGAGGAAATAATCCGCGTGGTTCCTGTCTGGTGTGAAACCATACTGTGAAACAACCGCCAAATACAAGTTGAAGAGCCGGATCGGTCCCCCGATCCGGCTCTTGCACGGTCTGCCGAATTCGTCATTGAACGAACTCGACCTCGTAGCCTTTCTGCTCCAAAAGAGATACCAGACCCGTCTCTCCGACCATGTGCAGGGAGCCGACGGCGAACAGATAAGTGCCTTCTTCTCCTTGACGAAGATATTCGTCGACCTTATCCGCCATCCCGACATTTCGTTTCAGCAGAAGCGCCTTGTTATATTCGTCGAACAGCTCGCCCATCGTTTCGCGGCCCTCCTCCTCGAATTGATCGTGAACGGCCTCCAGCTCTTCGAGCTCTCCCGCCTGCCACATGGCGATGAGCTGCTGCATGCCGTCCATCGCCATTCCGCTATTGGACACCGTCTGGCGGAAATACAGCTTCTGCAGCTCCTCGGACATTCCGTCGAATACGTCCAACTGAGACTCCATCGACTCCAACTCGATAATCTCTTTCCCTTCCTTATGGGCTTGCTTGGCAAAATATTGGTCGATTCCGTCCGTCATCATGAATCTCATCGCGGGCAGGCTCTCCAGCGTCATCGCCGCGTACCAGGGTTCGTATTGATCGAGCATAGGGGCGGCCGCGGCCAGCAGCGACTTCTTCACGATCGATTGGAATCGTTCGTAGTCCTTCTCGTCCACGATATCCTTTAGCGTCGTCCCCTCCGGCAGAAGCGCCCGTTCGTTCACGAGCTCGAGCGTCCGCTTCTGGTCGACTTTCGTCAGGTCCAGCTCCAGCGCGACGAAGTCCGCCTCCGCAAGCGCCTGCTCCAGCCTCCGATCCAGCGGGTATATGCCCTTGTTCGCGATATGGATCGTACCGGCCAAGTAGGCGGGATGGGCTCCGCCTTCGACTCTCCATAGAAATCCTTTGCCAGGCTGCGCCGGTTCCTCGGACGGCGACTGCTCCGGGTCAGCAGAAGGAGCGTCGTCCGCGTTAGCGGATGCCGAAGCTTCCGTCGCCCCCGCAGGCGAAGCGATCGGAGCGTTCTCGGTTGCGGAGCTGCAAGCCGATGCGAAAACCATAAAGACGGCCAGCAGCGCCGGCACGGCCATACGGGCAAGCCGCAAAATCATTTCATCTCACCTTCGATCCGCTTCATGAACTCTTCGGCAGCGCTGTAGCCCTGCTGCTTCAAGTACCAGCTGTTGGCCGCGGCCTCGATCATGCCGGCAACGTCTCTGCCCGGCTGAAGCTGAATTTCCAGGTGGGGAATTTTCACGCCGAGATAATCGGTATATTTCTGCTCCATCTCCAGTTCGTTGTTCAGCGCTTGGTCCTTCCAGGGGGACAGCTCGATATCCAGAACGATGCGCGTCTCGTCCTGGAACGCCTTTCTGCCGTACAGGCGAACGACGTTGACGAGTCCGATGCTTCGAAGCGCGAGAAACTCCCGCGTCGTCTCGTTGTGCGTGCCGAGAATCGTTTTGGAGCTCAGCTTTTTCAACACGACGATGTCATCCGCGACCAGTCGGTGGCCTCTGCGGATAAGAGTATGGGCCGTCTCGCTCTTGCCGATGCCGGACTTCCCTCGCAGCAGAATGCCGATGCCCGATACGTTGACGCATACCCCGTGAATGGCGATCTCGGGGGCCAGCGCTTGCGTCAGATAAGCGTCCAGCTTGCCGAGAAATTCCGTGGTCGCTTCCGCCGTGCGCAGCAGAGGAATGCCTTCCTGCTGGCAATAAATCATCAAATACTTCAAACCTTCTTGATTGGCGGTAACGATGAAGCAGGGAGGATGATACTTCACGACGTTGCCTATGTGCAGCTTCCTTTCGTCCTCCGTCTGCTTGTGCAAATAATTGATTTCCTTCCGGCCGAGCACTTGAACCCGGTTCATCGGGAAGAAATCGAAATAGCCGACGAATTCAAGCCCGGGACGGTGGGCTCTCGAACGCGTAATGACGCGATCCAAGCTTTCCTCCCCGGCCAAAATCTCCAGCCTGAATCTCTCCTGCAATTGTTTCACCGTAATGGATTTCAATCGATTCCCCCCTAACGCCTTCATTATAGCAAAAATAACCGACCTTCCATAATCCCGCCCGTCCTTTCATAAGTTCATCTCCGTTTTCATATCCATGAGAGTATCGAAAGTGATGGAGGTTATGGAATGAACGTTGACAAGCTGGCCCGGTATTGCCAACTGAAAGCCCAGATCAAACAAACCGAAGACGAACTCGAGCAGCTTCGTCGGGATATCGCGAACGAAATCTCTCAGGACGCGGAATTCAACTTCGGCGATTACACGCTGAAAATCGTTTACCAGGAAAAAAGACATTATAACGATCGGCAGTTGGCAGCGGCTTTACCCGATCCCGAGCTGTGGAGAGCATTGTTCAAAGCCGATCCGGCGAAAATATCCGCGCTCGTCAGAACGGGACTGCTGAGCGAGAAGTCGCTCGAAGGCACCTATACCACGACCCGCACGCCTTATTTTTACGTAACGCCGACGCTTCGCGAGACGCAAAAATAAAGCCCGGCCTATCTCGATTCGCAACTTTACGATATTAGAATCGTTATACAGAGGAGAACCGTTTATCGCGAGGAGTCCGTCATGTACCTGAAGGAAGTCACGATATTGCGGGACCGGTTTCCCAACCGGGAGGCTTACCCGTTTACCGTTCCCTCCCTCTGTAAAACCGAGAGGCTGCGCCTCGAAGACCCGGTCACGTTCTTCGTCGGGGAGAACGGCTCCGGCAAATCCACGCTGCTCGAAGCGATCGCCTGGCAGTGCGGCTTTCATACGGGCGGAGGAGGCATCAACCAAATTTACGAGTTGGAAAACAGCGAAGCGTCCTTCGGCCCGTACATCCGCCTCTCCTGGCTGCCGAAGGTGCGCAACGGCTTCTTCCTGCGCGCGGAATCCTTCTTCGACTTCGCCAATTTCTTGGACGAGGAAGTGCGGGAGCAGCCCGGCGAACGCCATGCGTTCTATGCCCCTTACGGAGGGAAATCGCTGCACGAGCAATCGCACGGCGAATCGTTCCTGAGCCTGTTCCGCAACCGCTTCGGCAAGCAAGCGATCTATCTGCTGGACGAGCCTGAGGCCGCCTTGTCGCCCGCCCGCCAGCTTAACCTGATGTCCATTCTCCATCGGCTGCGGTCGAGCGCCCAGTTCATCATCGCGACGCACTCCCCGATCCTGCTGGGATTTCCCGACGCGCGCATCTTCTCGTTCGACGAAGCCCCGATCCGGGAAATCTCTTACGAGGATACCGCTCACTACCAGTTGACCCGGAGGTTTCTCGAAAACCGCAAAGCCGTATTCCGCGACTTGTTCGGCGAAGACTGAGCTGCCGCCGGGTCCGCCTATGCCAAACATAATCGGGTATCGCCGGAGTGCGTCCACCAAGCAAAAAAAGGAGCATGCCTCCCGATCCGGGTCTCCGGATTCGGAAGCATGCTCCTTTGCGGTCGGAATAACGTTCCGCCGTTCGAACTAAGCCGCCTCGGCCCTCTCCGCCTTGCCCGTCCTCGGCAACAGGTTGACGATGAAGATTTTCACCATCGCGATCGCCAGCAGCAGGATAAATATCGCGTGCATGCCGGCCGCCATCTGCGACGGGACCTCCTCGGTCACGACCCGGTTGAACAGCATGCCGAATACGGCAACCGCCACCGTCTGCCCGAGCGTCCCCATGAAGGAGTTGGTGGAGGTAGCGACTCCGCGCATGTTGCCCGCCGCGGAATTTTGAATCGTGACGATCGCCGGAGTGCTAATGCAGCCCATGCCGAAGCCGACCAGAATGAGCAGCCCGATGATGTGCCAGTAAGAGGAGCCCTCGTGCAGCGTATACAGCCACAGCGCGCCGCAAGCGACGAGAATCGTTCCGAGCAGCATGAATCTCCCCGCGCCGAAACGGAACATGTATCTGCCCGACAGATTCGAAGCGATCGGCCAGGCGAGCGACATCGGCATCAGCATAAGTCCCGACGTCGTGGCGCTGAGCCCCATCACGTTCTGGATCCACAGCGGAATAT